>JAHBZF010000050.1 GCA_019635575.1 Pseudolabrys sp.
CTCGCTCGTGGCGATGGTGGTGGCAGCCTATCTGTTCATCCTCGACCCTGTTCCGGTCGCGCCGGGCTATCTCGCGCAATTCCATGTGCTGCTGCGCGCGCTGACTGCAATCGGCGGCGGATTGGCGGCATTCCTTGCGGTTGGTTTCGTTCTCGGCTCGGTACCCGTGCTGCGCGGACCGCTGCTGTCCGAAATGTCGCGTCAGGTGACATCGGTCATGGTGCCGCCGCTGGCGCTCATCTTCCTCGTGCTCGGCACGATCTTCATCGGCCTCGCGACGCCGACCGAAGGCGGCGCGATGGGTGCCGCGGGCGCGGTCATTCTTGCAATCATGAAAGGCCGCCTCAATTTCAACCTGCTGAAACAGGCGACCCATTCCACCGCGAAGCTATCCGCGTTCGTGTTGTTCATCCTGATCGGCGCGCGCGTGTTCTCGCTGACGTTCTACGGGGTGGACGGTCACAAGTGGGTGGAAGAACTGCTGGTTTCGTTGCCCGGCGGCCAGATCGGCTTCCTGATCGTCGTCAACGCCATCGTGTTCATTCTCGCCTTCTTCCTCGACTTCTTCGAACTGGCCTTCATCGTCGTGCCGCTGCTCGGCCCGGCGGCGGAACGGCTCGGCATCGACCTGATCTGGTTCGGCGTCATCCTCGGCGTCAACATGCAGACCTCGTTCATGCATCCGCCGTTCGGGTTTGCGTTGTTCTACTTGCGCTCGGTCGCGCCGCGCGAACGCTACAAGGATCGCGTCACCGGCAAGATGATGGAGCCGGTCACGACAGGCCAAATCTACTGGGGAGCCGTGCCGTTCGTCGTCATCCAGGTCATCATGGTTATTCTGGTGATCATGTTCCCGGCGATGGTGATGCATTACAAAGGCGCGGCCTCGACCGTGGACCCCAACAGCGTGAAAATCGAAGTACCCGCGCTCGATATTCCACCGCTCAATCTCGATCAGCCGCCGAAATTCTGAGACTGATCGCGGCAACAAAAAACCCCGGAGCAAGCTCCGGGGTTTTTCTTTTCGGTTACGCCCGCTCAGCCGCGCGCACGCGCCCGGATCTGATAGGAGTCGAAGGTGTATTCGGCCACCTGCCACCAGAGATACTGGTCGTTGCGGTAGGCCATGATGTGGTCGTGCACCTTCTTGAAATCGGCATTGGTCGCCGACGTCTCCTTGTAGAGCTCCTGGGCTGCCTTGTAGCAGGCGTCCATGACCTCGCCGGTAAACGGACGCAGCTGCGCGCCACCGCCGACCAGCCGCTTCAACGCCGCCGGGTTGCCGGCATCGTATTTCGACTGCATCCAGGTGTTGGCCATTTCCGAGGCGGTCTTGACGATCGACTTGTAGGTCGGCGTCAGCGAATTCCACTTATCGATGTTGATGAAGTTGTGCAGCATCGCGCCGCCTTCCCACCAACCCGGATAGTAGTAGAACTTGGCGACCTTCTGGAAACCGAGCTTCTCGTCATCGTAGGGGCCGACCCACTCGCAGGCGTCGAGGGTGCCTTTTTCCAGCGCCGGATAGATATCGCCGCCGGCGATCTGCTGCGGCACCACGCCGAGCTTGGAAACGACGCGGCCGGCGAAGCCGCCGATGCGCATCTTCAATCCCTGCAGGTCGGCCGTCGACTTGATTTCCTTGCGGAACCAGCCGCCCATCTGACAACCGGTGTTGCCGCACGGAATGCCGTAGATGTTGAACTTCTTGTAGAAGTCGTTCATCACGTCCATGCCGCCGCCAAAGAACTGCCAGGCATTCTGCATGCGGCTATTGAGGCCGAACGGCACCGCCGTCGCGAAGGCGAACGTCGGATCCTTGCCGAAATAATAGTAGGACGCCGTGTGGCACATCTCGACCGTGCCGTTGGTCACCGCGTCGGCCGCCTGCAAGCCCGGCACGATTTCGCCCGCCGCAAAGCATTGAATCTGGAATTTATTGTCGGTCGCCTCGGCCACCGCCTTGGCAAACGTTTCAGCAGCGCCGTAGATCGTATCGAGCGATTTCGGAAAGCTCGACGTCAGGCGCCACTTCAATTCCGGCATGCTTTGCGCGATCGCCGGCTTGGCGATCGCAGCACCAGCCAGGCCAGCCCCCGCGGCAGCGAGAAATTGACGACGTTTCATTCGGGATCCCCTCCGTATTCCTGTTGAGCGATGCCCCAAGCACCGCCACCCGTATCCCGGGTGCGGCAAGATTGACCGAACACCGGCCGCAAATCCAGCCATGCCGCGACAGGCCGACGAAAGAAGATGCGATATTGCGGCGCAAAATGAGAACGCCGGCGCCCGGCGCAAAGAAAAACCCTCCGCCCGATGAGGCGGAGGGTTCACGTCGTTCAGACGCTGATGGATGCGATCAGCCGCGGGCCCGCATACGGACCATGAAGCTGTCGAAGCCGAGTTCGGCCACCTGCCACCACAGATATTCGTCGTTCCGGAAGGCGACCATGCTGTCATAGACCTTCTTGAAGTCCGCGTTCTTGCCCGCGACCTCGTTATAGGTGTCGGTCGCAGCCTTGTAGCAGGCTTCCATCACCGGCTGTGGGAACGGACGCAATTGCGCGCCCGAACCGACCAGCCGCTTGATCGCACCCGGATTGGCGGCATCGTACTTCGCGATCATCCAGTTATGCGCCGTATCGGACGCCGACTTGACGATCTGCTGGTAGCTCTTCGGCAACTCGTTCCACTTCTGCAGGTTGATGAAGTTGTGCAGCATCGCGCCGCCTTCCCACCAACCCGGATAGTAGTAGTACTTGGCGACCTTCTGGAAACCGAGCTTCTCGTCGTCATACGGACCGACCCACTCGGCCGCGTCGATGGTGCCCTTCTCGAGCGCCGGATAGATATCGCCGCCGGCAAGCTGCTGCGGCACCACGCCGAGCTTGGAGAAGATCTGCCCGGCAAAACCGGCGATGCGGAATTTCAAGCCGTTGAGATCGGCGACCTCCTTGATTTCCTTGCGGAACCAGCCGCCCATCTGGCAGGTCGTGTTACCGCACGGCAGCGCCATGAAGTTGAACTTCTTGTAGAAGTCGTTGGCGAGGTCGAGCGCACCGCCCTGCAGCATCCACGACGACTGCATCCGGGTGTTGAGGCCGAACGGCTGCGCCGTGAACAGACCGAACGTCGGATCCTTGCCGACATAGTAGTAGGACGCCGTGTGGCACATTTCGACGGTGCCGCTGGTCACCGCATCGGCCGCCTGAAGACCGGGAACGATTTCGCCGGCGGCAAAGGTCTGCACCTGGAACTTGTTGTCGCTGGCTTCGGCCACCGCCTTGGCAAACACTTCCGCAGCGCCAAACAACGTGTCGAGCGACTTCGGGAAGCTCGACGTCAGGCGCCACTTCACCTCCGGGCTCGACTGCGCGATGGCGGGCTTGGCGATCGTGGCGGCCGCGAGACCGGCGCCTGCGGCTCCGAGAAATTGCCGGCGTTTCATTTCAGACTCCAATGATTTTCAGACGATGAGACCCGCACGGTCGCTGACCGAACGAGGCGGTTAGCTCCGAAACCCCTGCTCAGGTGGAGCCACACTGTGATTTGGATACAACCATTGCCGCTCCGTCAGCAAGCCGAGATTGGTCTGACCGCGTTGACCCAGCATTGCATGCGGGCGGTGCAGCAATCCGGCCCTTACGGCAGACGCGAGACCGCGAGACGGGCCTCGGAGGCCGCGGCCAGGAAGCGGGCGGTGTCGACCTTTTTCACCGGGCGCTTGATGCCGGGATAAGCCTGATTGGCCAAGGCCAGAACCTTCTCCAGCGCGGCGGCTTTTTTCGGGGCTTGTTTTTTCAGCCACGGCATGACGGCTCTCGCCTGCTCATGCGCCGCCAGCGAAAAGCCGAGTCCATCGAGATAGGTTTCAAAATCCGTGCTGTCGGCGGCCGTGCGGTATTGTGCCGCCGCCCGCTCCAGCATCTCGGCCGCGACCTCGGTCTTGACGGCCTGCGGCGGCTTGTCGGATTTCGGCGCGCCGGCTTCGGCCGCCACCAGCCCATCGAGCACCGCCTTGACCTTCTGGCGGACCTCGCGCACCGGCTTCTTCGCCGTACCGGCCTCGACCGCGGCATTCATCTTGTCGCCGAGCCCCGTCACGCCACGCTTCTTGAAGATGTCTTCAAGCTCGACATAGACCTCGGTGAGGCCATGCGCGAACATCTGCGCACCCGCTTCCTGCTGCTTGTTCTCATAGGCCAGCAACCCGGCATGATAATGCGCGGCGATCACCTGCAGCGCGATCCCGTAGTCGATCGGATCGGCCTCGACCGCCGCCGGATCGATCTTGCCTTCGCCGCCCTCACCGCCTTCGGCACCTTCACCACCCGCGCCCTTGCCCTGCGCCAGGATCAGCCGGCCGGGAAGCGCCGCCGCCCCATCGAGTAGTTTCTCTTTACCGGTCCGAAAATCAGGCTGATGCGCGTCCACCGGCGGTAACGCCTGCGTCGTCGTCGCGACACCACCGGCCAGAACGAACGCGCCCACCCCGATCCACACTTTGCTCGTTTTGGTGTTCGCCATGATCTGTCCTTTGGTTCGTTTTTTCGCGTGCCCGCGCGAGATGGCACCTGATAATTGCGGCGGGAGCATAGCCACCCGTTCTGCCGCGTCCAGTCACAAGACAGGGACAAAAGATTTGAAAAATTCCAGTGTGCGAAGCGCGTACATGGAGAAAGCCTTACGCTAGAGTGAGCCATGCAGATCATCATCGGCAATGTTCTCTCGGCGGACGATCTCGCCACGATCCGCGCGGCGCTCGCGAAAACCACCTTCATCGACGGCCGCCGCACCGCAGGCTTCGCCGCACGG
The DNA here is from genome assembly GCA_019635575.1 of Pseudolabrys sp. Taxonomy (GTDB): domain Bacteria; phylum Pseudomonadota; class Alphaproteobacteria; order Rhizobiales; family Xanthobacteraceae; genus Pseudolabrys. The sequence goes on from JAHBZF010000050.1 coordinate 4,816, forward strand.
CTGGTCAAGAACAACCGGCAGGCGCCGTCGGTGAACGCCACGCTTGAGCCGGTCCGCGACCTCGTTGCCAAGCGCATCCTCGCCAATGAAGTGTTTGCGCTGGCCACGCGTCCGAAAGCGCTGACGCCGCTCCTGTTCTCGCGCACCGGCAAGGGCATGGAATACGGCACCCATGTCGACGATGCGCTGATGCGCGGCGTGCGGACCGACGTCGCCTTCACGCTGTTCCTGAGCCACCCGAAAACCTACGCGGGCGGCGAACTGGTGATCGATGGCGTCGGCGGCGAGGAAAGCTACAAGCTGCCGCCCGGCAGCATGATCGCCTATCCGGCAACGACGCTGCACCGGGTCAACAAGGTCACGCGCGGCGAACGGCTGGTATGCGCCGGATGGGCGCGCAGCTACGTGCGCGATACCGCGCAACGCGAACTGCTGTTCGATCTCGACACCGCGCGGCGGCGGCTGTTCGCCCGCGAGGGCAAGAGCGCCGATTTCGATCTGGTCTCGAAATCGGTTTCCAATCTGCTACGGATGTGGGCCGACGATTAGCCGGTCACTCAGGTCACGCCTCGATGACAATTTTCGGCGCGGTGCGGCTGCCGACGCCGCCGGCCAACTGGTCACGAATGCGCGCGGCGATGTCGCGATAGATTTTCGCATGCGGCCCATCCGGTTCGGTCGCCACCACCGGCAACCCGGCATCGGATTTCTCGCGGATATCCATGTGCAGCGGGATTTCGCCAAGGAACGGCACGCCGAGGCGATCGGCTTCCTTGCGCGCGCCGCCATGGCCGAAGATGTCGGACCGCGTGCCGCAATGCGGGCACAGGAAGTGGCTCATGTTCTCGATCACGCCGAGGATCGGCACATTGACGCGCTTGAACATCGCCACGCCACGCCGTGCATCGATCAGCGCGAGATCCTGCGGCGTCGAGACGATCACCGCGCCGCGCAGCGGCACCTGCTGCGCCATGGTCAGTTGCGCGTCACCGGTGCCCGGCGGCATGTCGACGACGATCACGTCGAGCGTGCCCCACTCGACCTCGCGCAGCATCTGCGTCAGCGCCGACATCACCATCGGACCACGCCAGATCATCGGCGTCTCTTCCTCGACCAGGAAGCCGATCGACATCACCTTGAGGCCGTAGCCTTCCATCGGCTTCAACCGCTTGCCATCGATGGTTTCCGGCTTGCCGTGAATCCCAAGCAGCTTCGGCATCGACGGGCCGTAGATATCCGCATCGAGAACGCCGACGCGCAGCCCGAGATCGCGCAGGCCGAGCGCAAGATTGACGGCGGTCGTCGATTTGCCGACGCCGCCCTTGCCCGACGCCACGGCGATGATAGCGCCGACGCCCGGCACGCCGGGCTGCGGCTTGGGACCGGCTCCGGGCGCGCCATGCGCGTGACCGTGACCGTGCCCACCGGCCGCCGGACGGGCGGCGGCGCTGCCTGCCGCCCGCTCCGCCGTGAGCGCGATCATCACCGACTGCACGCCCGGCAGCGCCTTGAGCGCCGCCTCGGCACGCTGACGCACCGGCTCCCAGGACTTCACCGCCGCCGCGTCGACGCCGATCGAAAAGAACACCTTGCCGTCATTGGCGATGATTTCCGACAGCGCCCCGGATTGCGGCAAAGGCCGCCCGTCCGGCGCCGGCACTTTCGCCAGGCAATCGACAACATCCTGTTTGGTGACCGGCATCGCTCGCACTCCCTTGAACCTTCGCGCCTGGGCGCGGCGTTCTCCCGGCTCCAGATACACCATAGGACGCCTGCCGCCGCTACCCTTTGGGCGGCGCGCAGCACTGTGCCTTTAGCCGCATGAGCCCAGCGGTTGACGACGCATGCCGGCGCCCGCATTGATGGCCATCAAGAGATACGGCCGGACATCGGGGCCAGATTTGGAGGGTGACATGGCGAAAGTGGCGTTTCTGGGCTTGGGCGTGATGGGTTTTCCGATGGCGGGCCATCTGGCGAAAAAGGGCGGCCACGAGGTCACCGTCTATAATCGGACCGCCGCCAAGGCCGAGCAATGGGTCAAGCAGTATGGCGGCCGCAGCGCTCCCACCCCGAAGGCCGCCGCCGAGGGCCAGGATTTCGTCATGGCCTGTGTCGGCAATGACAACGATCTACGCGAGGTCATGCTCGGCAAGGACGGCGCTTTCCACGGCGTGCGCAAGGGCGCCGTGGTGGTCGATCACACTACCGCCTCGGCGGAGGTCGCCCGCGAGCTTGCCGCCGCCGCCAGCCAGCAGGGCTTCGATTTTCTCGACGCACCGGTCTCCGGCGGTCAGGCCGGCGCCGAGAACGGCGTGCTGACGGTGATGTGCGGCGGCAAGGAAGCCGTGTTTGCCCGCGCCGAGCCGGTGATCGCCGCCTATGCGCGCGCCTGCAATTTGATGGGCGACGCCGGCTCCGGCCAGCTCGCCAAGATGGTCAACCAGATCTGCATCGCCGGTCTGGTGCAGGGCCTGTCCGAAGGATTGCACTTCGCCATGAAAGCCGGTCTCGACACCGAAAAACTTGTCGCCACCATCTCCAAGGGCGCCGCGCAGTCGTGGCAGATGGAGAACCGCTACAAGACCATGACCGCCGGCAAATTCGACTTCGGTTTCGCGGTCGACTGGATGCGCAAGGACCTCGGCATCTGCCTCGCCGAAGCGCGTCGCAACGGTGCGCATCTGCCGGTCGCGGCACTGGTCGATCAGTTCTATTCGGAAGTGCAGCGAATGGGTGGCCAGCGCTGGGATACGTCGAGCCTGATCGCGTTGCTCAATCGCTAAAAAGTCAGCGCCAATCCATCATCGGCAATCAATACGCCAGCGGCACGGACCTCATCGATCCGTGCCAGCATGGTCGGATTCATGTGCGTGAGCATCACCTGCCGCGCCTGCAAATCGGCCAGTCGCGGCGACAGCGTTTCCCAGGTCATGTGCCCGGTCAGCTTGCCGGCATAGCCATAGCATTCGCAGATGAACAGATCGGCACCGTGCGCGATCGGCAGCAGCGCGTCGGTCCACTCGGTATCGCCGGAATAGGCGAACACCTTGTCGCCGTCCTCGATCCGCAACGCCGTCGATGGCGCGCCGGACTGGTGAATGACCTCTGCGGTGGTCACGCGATGACCCAGCACATCGGCCGGCGTGGCGGGTGCGATCTCCATCACCTCCCATGGGAACTTCCATGTGGAACCCGACGAGCGGGGGAAGAAAACTTCCATGGCCGCGGTCAGACGCTCGCGCGTCCCCGGCGGACCTGCAATCAGCAAAGGCCGATTCCGCCGCGTCAGAAATTGCGCATCGAGCAGCAGGAACGGCAAGCCGCCGAAATGGTCGCCATGCAGGTGCGAAAGGACGATGCCGTCGATGGCGTTGAGATCGACCTCGTAGTGCTTCAGTCGCGGCAGGGCGCTCGCGCCGCAATCGACCAGCAGGACACCCTTCGCGGTGCGCAGATGAAAACAGGTGTTGCCGCGACCGCCCGAGCCGAACGCATCGCCGGAGCCGATGATGGTGAGCTGCATCGCCCTCGCCTTACGCCTTCGCGCTCGGCCGCGCCGACACCTCGCTATGCCAACGGCGGACATGCGCAAGATTGTCCGGCATGGCGAGCTTCACCGGCTTCATGAAATCGACCGTCACCAGCGCGGTGATATCCGCCACGGAGAAACGGTCGCCGGCGACGAACGGCCGCCCCGCCAATTCGCGGTCAAGAATTTCCAGAAACGCAAACGCCTTGGGTTTGCTCGCCTCGCCGTAGTCGGCGACTTGCGGCACTTCCATCTGGCTCATCGCCGGATGCAGATGCCGAAACACATTGGAGACCGGCGCAAGGAAGTGGAATTCGACCCGCCGTTCCCACATCTCGACCACAGCCCGTTCCTTCGGGTCGCGCCCGAACAGCGGCGGCTCCGGTTGCAGGGCCTCGAAATAGCGGCAGATCGCGATCGACTCGCCGATCACCGTCCCATCGTCGAGTTCGAGCGCCGGGACGCGCTGCACCGGGTTGATCGCGCGATAGGCATCGCTCTTGTGCTGCAAGGCGCCGAGATCGATCGGCTCGATCGGCACCGAAATCCCCTTTTCCGCGAGGAAAATGCGCACCCGGCGCGGATTGGGCGCCCGCCCCCCGTCATAGAGCTTCATCGGTCTGTCTCCCTGTCCGCGGCCAGCGAACCGCGCGGCGCGCAACGCGTCAAGACGCGCGCGGCAAGGGATCATTAACCATCTTTTTGCAGCCGGACTTAAGGCGGCTTTTAAGGATTTGCGCGAGGTTGCAGCAGTTTGTTGCGTATCCGGTTGTCATGCCCATTCCCAGTGAATTGCCCGACCTCGCCTTGCCGCCGGAAAGTTCTCCGGTGAACCGGCGCTTGTCGTCGCAGCATGTGCGCGAAGCGCGCGACCGGCTGACCTCCACGAGCGGCACACGGCCGGCCTTCGACTACGAACTGCTGCGGCTTTACGCGCAGAACCGGATGTCGGCCTCGCTGATCATCCTGCTGCTGATCGGCACCATCGGTTTTCTGTCGAGCCTTTGGACCGGCGCCGTCACCGCCGGCGCGTGGATGGCATCCGTGCTGGTGATCCATGCGGTGATCATCACCAAGTGCCGGCAATTCCTCGCGGCACCGAACGGCGCGGCGGAAATGCGCGCCTGGCGGCTGCGCTTCATCATGCTGGACCTGTTCTACGGTCTCGCCTGGATGTTCATCCTGATCCATCCGGTCGGCGTGGACGAAAGCTCCGGCACGTTCATGCTGTTCGTCATGCTGCTGGTCGTCGCGGTGTCGAGCATGCTCGCCTCGAACCTGCCGATGGCGGTGTACGCGGCGACGTTCCCGGTCACAGCCGCCGTGGCGCTCGATTTCCTGCTGCTCGGGTCGCTGCGCAACTACATTCTGGCGGCGATGGCGCTCGCCGCGCAGGGATACTTTGCGCTGTTGTCGTTCCGCCTTTATTCGACCACGCTGTCGACGCTCGAAGCGCGCGCCGAGAAGGACGCGCTGATCGGCGAACTCGAACAGTCAAAGGCGATCTCCGACGAAGCGCGGCGACGCGCGGAAGCGGCGAACATCTCCAAGTCGCGCTTTCTCGCGCAGATGAGCCACGAATTGCGCACGCCGCTCAACGCGATCCTCGGCTTCTCCGAGGTGATGAAGGGCGAAATCTTCGGCGAGCACACCGTCCCCGCCTACAAGGAATATTCCGCCGACATTCACAATTCCGGCGTGCATCTGCTCGGCCTGATCAACGAAATTCTCGATCTGTCGCGCATCGAGGCCGGCCGCTACGAGCTCAACGAGGAATCGATCTCGCTGACCGCCGTGGTCGAGGACTGTCATCATCTCCTCAAGCTGCGCGCCAGCAATCGCGGCATCGCCATCCACGAAGCCTTCGAGGCGGACCTGCCGCGACTCTGGGCCGACGAGCGCGCGGTGCGTCAGATCTGCCTCAACCTCCTCTCGAACGCGATCAAGTTCACGCCGCAGGGCGGGGAAATCTGGCTCAAGGTGGGCTGGACCGCCTCGGGCGGCCAGTATCTCACCTGCAAGGATTCCGGTCCGGGCATCCCCGAAGAAGAAATCCCGATCGTGCTGGCCTCGTTCGGCCAGGGCTCGAACTCGATCAAATCGGCGGAACAGGGCGCCGGCCTCGGCCTGCCCATCGCCAAGAGCCTGGTCGACCTGCATGGCGGCACGTTCTCGCTCAAGTCCAAGCTGCGGATCGGCACCGAGGTCATCGTCACCTTCCCGCCGGAGCGGGTGGTCGCTGCCATGGCGCCGTTCACCAGCGAAGCACCCCCGCTGGCCCCGGAAGCACAGGCCGAGCCGGAGCCAAAGGGCAAAAAGCGCCTCCTGTTCCGCATGGGCCTTTGAACAGAGCCTCTGAACACGCCCCCCTGAGAAGCCCTCCCGCCTTCGCCCTCTAATGGAATTGCTTTGCGCGGCCCGGTGCTTATCTTCGCGCAGCGAATCCCATTCACAGGTCCGGCCCGGCCTTTTCCTGACCCCGCGATGATCGAAACCCCGTGCATCCAAGTCTGCACGCTGGACCCGCGCACCGACCTGTGCCGCGGGTGCGGACGCACCATCGACGAGGTGGCTGGCTGGAGCCGGATGACGGCCGAGGAACGGCGGCGGATCATGGCCGAACTGCCGGCGCGGCAGGCTGCTGCTTCCGTGCGGCTGGAGCGGCAAGCGTGACCCGGACCCTGTCGCTGATGATCGTGATCGGCGGCGCCACGGCGCTCGTCGTGTTCATGATGGCGCAGGGCCACGATCCGATCGGTGGCCTGCTGCGGCAGGACGAGATGGCCTCGCTCGGGATCAAGCTGATCTGGGCCGTGTTCTTCGGCGGCCTGGTGCTGGCGGCGTTTCGGGGCAAGCTGTCGCGCGCGATCGAGGCGATCTTCCTGTGGGGCCTGATCGCCGTGCTGATCGGCGTCGGCTACACGTACCGCTACGAACTCAGCGAGGTCGCCGACCGCGTGCTGGCCGAACTGATCCCCGGCCGCACGGCGACGCGGGGCAATTCCGTCGAGGTGGTCCGGAGCGCGGGCGGCGACTTCGCCGTCGATGCGCGCGTCAACAGCGCCGCGGTGCCGATGGTGCTCGACACTGGCGCCTCCAGCGTCGTGCTCACCGCCGACGCGGCGCGCGATGCGGGATTGCCGACCGCGTTTCTCAGCTATTCAGTAAGGGTCGATACCGCGAACGGCCACACCCAGGCCGCGCCGGTGACGCTCGATCGCGTGTCGATCGGCGGCATCACCGAACGCGGCGTTCCGGCGCTGATCGCCCAGCCGGGCCAGCTCAAGACCAGTCTCCTGGGCATGACGTTCCTGAACCGGCTGGAAAGCTGGGAGGTGCGCGGCACCAAGCTGGTGCTACGCGCACATCCGGTCAAAGCGCACTGACGACGAACCGCGCCGAAACCAGCAGCAGGAAAATGCCGAAGGCGATTTCGAGCTTACGGCGCGGCATCCAGTGCGCCAGCTTGACGCCGTAGCCGGCCATGTAGCTCGTCACCGGCGCCATCAGCACGACACCGATGATCGACACGAAGCCGATCGACAGCGGCGGCATCTGCGACTGATAAGCGAGCCCCGCCAGCATGTAGCCGACCGCGCCGGCGATGGTGATCGGAACGCCGATCCCGGCCGAGGTCGCCACCGAATTATGGATCGGCACGCCATGCAGCATCAGGATCGCGTTCGACACCGAACCGCCGCTGACGCCCATCAGCGAGGCGCACAGACCGACCAGAAAACCATAGCCGGACATCGCCGGCTGGCCCGGCAACTCCTTCGCGACTTGCCAACTGTCGTTACCGATCAGCGATTTGATGGCGACGAAGGTTGCGATCACCGCGAAAGCGATCTTGAGGAATTCACCCGAGGCCACCGCCGCGGTCAGCGCGCCGATACCGACGCCGACAATCGACGGAATGGTCCATTTGCGCACGACATCGCGCAATGCCGCGCCGCGCGCCGCATGCGCGCGATAAGACCGGATCGCCGTCGGAATAATGATCGCGAGCGATGTGCCGATGCACAACTGCATCCGCACATCCTCCGGCACGCTGAGGACACGGAAGACTTCGTAGAGAACCGGCACGATGATGCCGCCGCCGCCGATGCCGAACAGGCCGGCGAGCACGCCGGTGACGACACCGCCGATCAGGATCATCACCACGAGCCAGGCGATTTCAGAGAGGGGGACGCCCAGCACCGGGGCACTCCAGAGAAAGGCGGAGGGAACGCTATGCCGCTGCGGTTTGCGACAAACCCGCTTCCCTGTCCAGCGCTAGGCCCGGTGACGAGCCATGCAATGCGTCATCCGGCACATGCGCCAGCGCCGCCACCAGCACCCCGGCATCGGCGCCGGGCTTCACCGCTTCGGTGGCGAGATGGCGGCGGAAGGCGCGCGCCCCCGGCACCGCCCGGAACAGGCCATGCAGATGACGCGTCACCGAATGCAGCCGTCCACCGGAGGACAGCACCTGCTCGATATAGGGGATCAGCGCCAGAGCCGCGTCCTTGACCGTCGCGAACGGTGCCGGCGCGCCGTACAGCACCGGATCGACAGCCAGCAACCGCCACGGCTCCTGATAGGCCGCCCGACCCATCATCACGCCGTCCACATGCGCGAGATGCGCGCGGCAGGCGTCGAGCGTCACGACGCCGCCGTTGATGGCGATCGGGAAATCCGGCATCGCCGTCTTGAGCCGATAGACGCGATCGTAGTCGAGCGGCGGGATATCGCGGTTCTCCTTCGGGGAGAGACCTTTGAGCCACGCCTTGCGGGCATGAACGATCAGCGCATCGGCTCCCGCGGCGCGCACGCGCTCGGCGAGCGCGGTCAGCGCCGGCTCAGGATCCTGATCGTCGATGCCGATGCGGCATTTCACCGTGACCGGCACGCGCACAACCTGCTTCATCGCCGCGACGCAGGCACCGACAAGATCGGGCTCCGCCATCAGGCAGGCGCCGAACCGCCCGTCCTGCACACGGTCGGACGGACAGCCGACATTGAGATTGATCTCGTCATAACCGAAGCCCTCGCCGATCCGCGCGCTCTCGGCCAGCGCCCGCGGATCGCTGCCGCCCAGTTGCAGCGCGACCGGGTGCTCCGCCGGATCGTAGGCCAGGAGCCGCGCGCGGTCGCCGTGCAGCACGGCGCCGGTCGTCAGCATCTCGGTATAGAGCAGCGCATGGCGCGTGAGCAGGCGATGGAAGAACCGGCAATGGCGGTCCGTCCAGTCCATCATCGGGGCGACGCTGAAGCGGAGCTTCAGCGCGCGATGCGCTTCCGGCGATAACGCCACGCGTGATCCTTAATCCTGCGGTCCTGGTCCGCCCGTACCTATTGAACCGGGAGCCGGAAGACAACCGGACCCGCCCCGGAGCGTAAACCCGCCATCCGCCAGCCCTTTGGAACCCGATTTCGGTGGAAATCGGGTGGCAGGGCGGGCCATTGCGCGCCACATTCACTCCCGAAGGATGGACGCCATGACCAACCCCGCACCCCATCGCCGCAACCGGCACCATGTGTTCGAGACCGCCGCCGGCTTCTGCGGAATCGCCTGGAACGAGGCCGGTGTCGTCCGGTTCCGCCTGCCCACACGCGATGCCGGGGCGGCGGAACGGCTGCTGCTGCGCGGTTTCGACAGCACGGCCGCAGCGCCGCCGCCGCAGATCGAAACGATCATCACCGCCGCCCGGCGCTACTTCGACGGCGAACACATCGATTTCTCGGGCGTCCCGGTCGATCTCGACACGGAAGACGATCTGTTCCGGCGCATCTACGAGGCGTTGCGTCAGGTGCCGTGGGGCAGCACGACAACCTACGGCGGACTGGCAAAAGCCATCGGCGGCGGGCCGATGATGGCGCGCGACGTCGGCCAGGCCATGGGCAGCAATCCGGTACCGCTGATCATTCCCTGCCACCGCGTGCTCGCGGCCGGCGGCAAGCCGGGCGGCTTCTCCGCGCCGGGCGGCGTCGACACCAAACTGCACATGCTCAAACTGGAGGGCGTCGATCTCGACGCCACGCAACCGGCAGCCAAATCCGCGCAGAAGCCGTCACGCGCACCCGATCCGGCGCAACGCGGGTTCGGGTTCTGAGGTTCAGCCGAAGCCGAACAGCGCCGCCGGATTATCGACCAGCATGCGATGGCGGATCGCATCATCGGGCGCGATCGCGGCGATGAGATCGACCAGCGCGCCATCGTCCGGCACCGCCGTGTGATTGGGATGCGGCCAGTCCGAGCCCCACACCACGCGCTCGGGCGCGTGTTCGGCCAGTGCGCGCGCGAACGGCACGGCATCGCGATAGGGATGGGCTTCCCGCGTGATGCGGTCCATCCCCGACAGCTTCACCCAGACATTGCCGCGATCAAGCAGCCGCCGCAACGCCGTGAAGGCGTTGCCGTTCAAACCCTCTCTCACATCGATCCGGCCGATATGGTCGATCGCCACCGGCGCGCGGATCGACGCGATGAAATCGTATTGCTCCAGCACGCCCTGCCCGCCCACATGGATCGCCACATGCCAGCCGAGCGGCGCGATCCGGTCGATCACCGCGCGAATGTCGCCGTAAGGCGTCGGCGCGCCGAGATGCGAGAAGAAGTGAAACCGCGCGCCGCAGACGCCAGCCGCGTGCATTTCCGCAATCTCGGCATCGGTCGTCTGTGGGGTCAGCAGTCCGACGCCGCGATACCGGCCCGCTCCCGCCGCCAGCAGATCGAGCAACACGGCATGATCGCTACCATGGCACGCCGATTGCACAAAAACGCCGCGTTCGAAGCCGAGCATCCGATGCAGCGCGAACAGCCGCTCTTTCGGCGCATCTTGCGGCGTGAAGGTGCGCGCCGGCGAAAACGGGAACGCCGCACGCGGACCGAACACATGGAAATGCGCATCGCAACTGCCAGGCGGCAAAGCGAGACTCGGTGGACTGGGATGGTCGAGCGGCGGCAGGCAAGCCGGCGCATCATCGCCACGTTGCACTGTCATGATATCAATCGCACCGCGCGGTCATGCCGCCGTCCACCACGATCTCCGTCCCGGTGATGAACCGCGCCTCGTCGGACGCGAGAAACAGCGCCGCGTTCGCGGTGTCGCGCCCATCACCCATGAAACCGAGCGGAATGCGGGCGACGCGCTGACGCAGCAATTCGTCGATATCGCCGCCGGCGCGCTGCTTGGCAAGCCGCGCTTCGACCATCGGTGTGTGCATCTGCCCCGGCACCACCGTGTTCACGCGAATTTTGTGCTTGGCGTATTGCACCGCCGTCACCCGCGAGAACTGGATGACCGCCGCCTTCGTTGCGGCATAGCCCACCTGCGGCGCGCCGGTGTAGCGCAGGCCCGACGTGGATGATGTGTTGACGATGGCGCCGCCGCCCTGCGCGATCATCACCGGAATGACGTGCTTGCAGGCGAGGAACACGCTGCCGAGATTGTAATCGATTTGCGCGTTCCAGGCGTCCTCGCTCAATTCCGCCGCGCCGCCCGCCGCCGAGCCGCCGACATTGTTGACGAGGATATCGATGCGCCCGAACGCCGCCTGGCAGGCGGCGACCATCGCCGCCACCGCGGCGCTGTCGGTCACATCGCAGGTATGAGCCACCACCGTGCCGCCCGCGTCGCGAACGCGCGCCAAGGTCTCCGTCATCGCATCCGCGTCCCGATCGACCGCGAACACGCGCGCGCCTTCGCGCGCGAACAGAACGGCGGCCGCGCGGCCGTTGCCCCAGCCGGGGCCGACACAGCCAGCCCCGGTGATCAGCGCAACCTTGCCGTCGAGACGACCCGCCACGCTATTTCTCGGTCGGAACGCCGGCGTCCTTGATCACCTTCGCCCACTTCTTGATTTCGGAGTCGATGAAGGCGCGGAACTGCTCCGGCTTGTCGCCGACCAGCGTCGCGCCCTGCGCCGCGAGTTTCTCCTTCACCGCCGGATCCTTCATCGCCTCGGCCGCGGCCTGATTGAGCTTGGCAATGATCGCCGGCGGCGTCTTCGCCGGAGCGACCATGCCGTACCAATTCTCGGTCTGCAGATCGGGCATACCGACTTCCGTTGTGGTCGGCACGTCCTTGGCACTGGGGACACGCTGCGGCGCGCCGAGGGCGATCGGCTTGAGCTTGCCGGCATTCACCTGCGGCAGCAGTACCGGCAGATCGAGGAACACCATCTGCACCTGCTGGCCAAGCAGATCGTTCACCGCCGGCGCCGCGCCGCGATACGGAACATGGACGATGTCGATCTTCGCGGTGAGCTTGAACAATTCGCCGGCGAGATGCGGCAGGCTGCCGGGACCGGACGAGGCAAAATTGAGCTTGCCCGGCTGCGCCTTCGCCAGCGCCACCAGTTCCTTCATGTTGTTGGCCGGCACGCTCGTCGCCACCACCAGCATTTCCGGCACCTTGGCGACCAGCGTCACCGGCGCGAGATCCTTCAGCGTGTCATACGCGATCTTCTGCATGCTCGGGCTGATGGCGAGCGCGCCGGCGCTCGTCACCGCGATCGTGTAGCCATCGGGATCGGCCTTGGCGACCATATCGGTGCCGATCACGCCGCCCTGCCCGCCGCGATTGTCGATCAGCACCGGCTGTTTGAGGATGTCGGCCATCTTCTGCCCGACCGCGCGCGCGATGATGTCGTTCGGCCCGCCGGCCGGGAACGGCACGATCAGTTTGATCGGCTTGCTCGGGAACTCCTGCGCGGCCGCCAGCGCCGGCAACAGCGCCACCGCCATTCCGGCCAGCCAAAACCCGAGCGATGTCCTGAACCGTGTCATCCGATCCTCCCTGATTGTTCTGATGTTGTTGTGTTGTTGGCGCCAAGCCTAACGCGGGCAACAACTCAGGGGAAGTTTTCGGGCGATATCATTTCGGCATGGGATGAGAGCACACACTGATCCCGTTCACGCCGCGATCCAGTGCGAACCACTCCAGCGACGGCCGCGCACCAGATCGCGCGCGATACCGAACAGCGTGGCCGCCGTCTCCTCGGTCAGTCGTGGCAGCGCACCCGTCGGCGTCACCAGCGTGACCGTGGTCGACAACACCGGCCGCAGGATCGGGAACGCCGCGAGACGCCCTTGCGCGACCTCTTCCTCGACGGCGGCATAAGTGAGGATCGTATAGCCGAGCCCGTCCTCGACCATCGCCTTGGCGAAGGCGACGCTGTCGATCTCGATCTTGATCCGCAGCCGCACGCCGTGCTCCAGCGCGGCCTGTTCCACCAGACGGCGGTTGTTGTGCGCGAGGCTCGGCAGGATCAGCGGCAGGTCGCCGAGATCGCGGATGCGGTAGCTGCGCGCACCCGCCGCTGCTGATGCTTTGGGAGGCGGCCCGATCAGCCACATGCGCTCCTGCAGAACAGGCTTGATATTCAGGGTATCCAGCGGCGGCGGGTTATGCAGCAGCGCCACGTCCAGGCGCTTGTCGAGCAACCATTCCTGCAGCGTCGACGTGACGCCCTCGCGGATATGCAGCGATGTTTGCGGACGCTCCGCCTGGAAATGGCGCACCAGCGGCGGGATCAGCAGACGGCCCGCCGCCGGCGGCACACCAACGGTGACGCGACCGCCGGCCGGCGCACGATCCTCGCGAATATCGTCGCCGGTCTGGCGCACCAGATGCGCGATCGCCTCGGCCCGCTCCAGCAGCATCGAACCCGCCGTCGTCAGGCGTACGCCACGGCCGTGCCGCGCCAGCAGCGGCACGCCGAGTTCGCGCTCGAGCTTGGCGATCTGACGGCTGAGAGCCGGTTGCGCCAGCCGTAATTCCTGCGCCGCACGGCTGAAACTCCCGGCCCGCGCCACGCGCGCGAAATGCCGCAATTCCTTCAATTCCATAGCTCGCCCACCCTATGCCGTTTCGGCATAGGACGATCGTGACGGAAGGCAAGCGGCGCCGCAACGACGACCTTTGTTTGCGCTGAGAATAAGTCGCAAACGCAAAAAACCCGCATGGCAGCGGATCGTTGACGCATGCAAGCAGGCCCGCTAGGCGATGCGGGCAAGTCGCATGCCCGGATCGCGCCGATGGACCAAAAATATAAAGAACGCGTTGCGCTGACGTCGCTGTTCGCGTCGCTCGGACTGACCATCGCCAAAGCCGTCGTCGGTGTCATGACCGGCTCGCTCGGCATCCTGTCGGAAGCCGGCCATTCGCTGATCGATTTCGGTGCAACGGTGATGACCCTCATCGCGGTGCGCATTTCCGGCAAGCCGGCCGACGACGAACATCACTACGGGCACGGCAAGGTCGAGGCGATCTCGGCGCTCGCCGAGACGGCGCTGCTGTTCCTGCTGTCGGCGGCCGTGATCTTCGAGGCCGTCCGCCGCCTGTTCTTCCACGAGGGCGTGCATGTCGAAGCGACCATCTGGGCCTTCGCGGTGATGACTGCCTCGGTCGTCGTCGATTTCTTTCGCGCACGCGCCTTGTCGCGCGCCGCGAAAGCCACTGGCAGCCAGGCGCTGGAAGCCGACGCCCTGCACTTCTCCTCCGATCTGTGGTCTTCGCTGGCGGTGCTGGTCGGCCTCGGCGGCGTATGGCTCGGCCTGCCGTGGGCGGACGCGGTCGCCGCCATTGCCGTCGCCATCCTGATCTGTCTCGTCGGCTGGCGGCTCGTGCGCCGCACCGTCGACACGCTGACCGATGCCGCGCCGCGCGGCGTCCGGGAGCGGGTCGTGGAGATCGCGCGCCGCATGCCGGGCGTCGTCGCGGTCGAGCGCATCCGCGTGCGGTCGTCCGGCGAGAAGGATTTCATCGACCTCGACGTGGCGGTCAATCGCGGCCTCCCGCTCGATCGCGTCAGCGCCGTCAAGGATCGGCTCACGGCCGCGATCATGAAGGACAGCCCACGCACGGAGGTGAACGTCACCACCGAGCCGCGCGCGGTCGATGACGAAACCATCCATGAGAAGGTCATGGTGATCGCCCGCAACCGCGCGCTCGCCGTGCACCACGTCACGGTCCATGAGATCGGCGACCGGCTCTCGGTGTCGCTCGACCTCGAGGTCGACGGCAAGCTGACGCTCGTCGATGCGCATCGCATCGCCGACCAGCTCGAGGAAGCGATCGAGGAAGAACTCGGGCCGACCGTCGAGGTGGAAACCCATATCGAACCGCTGCAGCCGGTCGATGCCGGCCGCGAAGCCCCGCCGGAGCGGGTTGCCGTGGTCACGGCGGCGCTGGCGGAGATCGCGGCGGCCGGCAAGGTGGTGCGCGAGGTTCACGACGTCCGGGTCCGCGAAACCGCCGACGGCGAGATCGTCAATTTCCACTGCCGGGTGGACCCTGCCCTCACCGTGGCGATGGTTCACGACAAGGTCGACGAGGTGGAACGCGGCCTGAAACGGCGTTCGCCGCTGATCAAGCGGGTGATCGGCCACGCCGAGCCGATCCGCTGATTTGCGCCGATTTCACCGTCATTCCGGGCTTCCCCTTGGGGGTCCCAGGCCCTAAATGATCGGCATGCGCACCGACACAGCCAAGACCATCCGTCTCTCCGATTATCAGCCGCCCGAATGGCTCATCGACACCGTCGATCTCGACGTGTCGCTCCACCCAACCAGGACGAAAGTTCGGGCCACCCTGAGGCTGCGGCCGAACAGCGGCACGCCGGCGCCGCTGGTACTCGATGGCGAGGATGTGACGCTGACGGGTCTCGCCATCGACGGCGAGCCGGTCGCGCCGGAGCGCTACAGCGCCACCAAGGACAAGCTGACGATCCCGCAGCCGCCGCAAGGCGCGTTCTCGCTGACCATCGATACCGAAATCGACCCGACCGCCAATCTGCAACTCTCGGGTCTTTACCGGTCGAGCAACAACTACTGCACCCAGTGCGAAGCCGAGGGCTTCCGCCGCATCACCTATTTCCTCGACCGGCCGGACGTGATGGCCGTCTATACGACGCGCATCGAGGCGGACAAGGCGGAAGCCCCGGTGCTGCTCGCCAACGGCAATCTGACCGATAGCGGCGATCTCCCTGGTGGGCGTCATTTCGCGGTGTGGCACGACCCGTTCAAGAAACCGAGTTATCTGTTCGCGCTGGTCGGCGGCAAGCTCGGCGTGGTCGAGGACAGCTTCATCACCCAGTCCGGCCGCACCGTCGCGCTGAAAATCTATGTCGAGCCGGGCAAGGAAGACCGCTGCGCCTACGCGATGGATTCGCTCAAGCGTTCGATGCGCTGGGACGAAGTCGCGTTCGGCCGCGAATACGACCTCGACATCTTCATGATCGTCGCCGTGTCCGACTTCAACATGGGCGCCATGGAGAACAAGGGCCTCAACGTCTTCAACGACAAGCTGGTGCTGGCTTCGCCGCAATCCGCCACCGACGCCGACTATGCCGCCATCGAGGCGGTGATCGCCCACGAATACTTCCACAACTGGACCGGCAACCGCATCACCTGCCGCGACTGGTTTCAGCTCTGTCTCAAGGAAGGTCTTACCGTCTTTCGCGATCAGGAGTTCTCGTCGGACGAGCGCTCGCGCCCGGTCAAGCGCGTCGCCGACGTGCGGGCGCTGCGCGCGACGCAGTTCGTCGAGGATGCCGGCCCTCTGTCGCATCCGGTGCGCCCGACGCAATACAAGGAGATCAACAACTTCTACACGACCACCGTCTACGAAAAGGGCGCCGAGGTCGTGCGGATGATCAAGACGCTGATCGGCGACAAGGCGTTCCGCGCCGGCATGGACCTTTATTTCGAACGACACGACGGCGAAGCCGCCACTATCGAGCAGTTCGTGCAGTGTTTCGCCGATGTGTCGAAGCGCGACATGACACAGTTCATGCGCTGGTATTCGCAGGCCGGCACCCCGGACGTGATCGCCAGCGGCACGCACGATCCGGTGACGCAGACTTACCGTCTCGAGATCGGCCAGTCCGTCCCCTCGACGCCGGGCCAGCTTGCCAAGGAACCGATGCTGATCCCGCTCGCCTTCGGCCTGATCGGCCCGGACGGCAAGGATCTCGTGTTGAAGGACGAGGCCGGCCAATCGCAGCCGAACGTGCTGGTGCTCGACAAGCCGGCGTGGAAGTGGACTTTCACGGGGATCAAGGAGCGCCCGGTTCTGTCGATCAACCGCGGCTTCTCCGCGCCGGTGAAGCTCACCGCCAACCTGTCGACCGACGATCTGCGCTTCCTCGCTGCCAACGACAGCGACAGCTTCAACCGCTGGCAGGCCGTGCAGTCGCTGGCGACCCGCGCGCTCATGGAAACCATCACCCGCCTGCCCGCGGGCGGCGCGACGCGGCCGCAGCCGGCTCTGATCGAAGCGCTCGCCGCCGTCCTCGCCGACGAGACGCTGGAGCCGGCCTTCGTCGCACTGATGCTGACGCCGCCGAGCGAGACCGACATCGCCCGCGAGATCGGCCGCAACATCGACCCCGATGCCATTTATGCCGCACGCAAGGCATTGCGGGTGATGATCGGCCAACAGTTGGCCCCTGCCCTCGCCGCCGCTTACACGCGGATGACGAGCACGGCATCGTATTCGCCGGATGCGGCGAGCGCGGGCAAGCGCGCGCTGCGCAATATCGCGCTCGACCTGCTCGCGGCGGGCGGTGAGGCCGAAGCCCTGCAGCGCGCGGCGAAGCAATACGCCGATGCCGACAACATGACGGACCGACTGGCGGCGCTGGCCACGCTGGCGCAGCATCCTGTGCCGGAACGCGACGCCGCGCTCGCGGATTTCTACAAGCGCTACGCGGATAATCCGCTGATCATCGACAAGTGGTTCTCGCTGCAGGCGTCGATCCCCGAGCCGGAGACGCTCGACCGCGTGCGCGCCCTGACCAAGCATCAGGCGTTTGCCATGACCAATCCGAACCGCGTGCGTGCGCTGATCGGCGTGTTCGCGCATGGCAACGCCCGCGAGTTCAACCGGGCCGACGGCGCCGGCTATGACTTCGTCGCCGATATGGTACTGGCGCTCGACGGCGCCAACCCGCAGGTTGCCTCGCGGCTCGCCACCGCGTTCCGGAGCTGGCGCACCATGGAGGCCGGCCGCCGCGCCAGGGCCGAAGCGGCGCTGCAACGCATCAAGGCCGCGTCATCCCTGTCGCGGGACGTCGCCGACATCGTCGAGCGGTCGCTGGCGGGGGCGTGATCCGGAAAAGTGGGAACCGGTTTTCCGACAAGATCACGCCCGAAACGAAAACAGCACCCCTTCCGTTTCGGCTGGGATTGGCCGCCGCACCGTTGCAAAAAAGACTCACCGCGGCGGCTTCCAAAATTTCTGTTCGCATTTACTAAAAATTATTGACTCGGGACTCTCGACAACACGGGCGCCCTGGATTCAAATCTCATTGATTCGGAGAGATGCCTCGCATCCCCTCCGGCGGTCGAGTCGGTGGGGTTTCAAAAATCTGGGGGCTTCTATGGCGCGCGCCGAAACGGCGAGTGCGTCCGCGCATGCGGATTCGATCAAGGGTTCGGACTCGATCAAGGGTCTGGCCCAATCCATTGCCAAGCCCGCTTACCGGCGGTTGCTGCTGGCGGAGCCTGCGCTGCGCCGCGCCGTTCCCGTTCTCATCATCGCCTTCCTCGCCACCATCTGCGTCGGCGCTGTCGTGCAGGTGCTCGACCATCGCCGCCAGACCCTGCAGGAGATGGGCCGCACGCTCGAAGCGGCCGCCGACGTGGCGGCCGAGCGGATCGAGCGCCTCGGTACGCTCACCAATCCGCAGGACAATCTCGCCCGCGCGATCCCGGCCTGGGCCACCGGGTCGGGCCGCCTCGCCTTGCTGGCCAATGCCGACGGCCTCATCGTCGCGGCGTTGCCGCCGCTGAGCAATCTCATCGGCCGCACGCTGGTCGATATCCTCGGTCCGGCCCAGCCGCTCACGACGTTCGGCGTCGAGGCCGGCGTCCTCGAAATCGCGCTGGCCGACGATTTGCGTGCGCTCGCTACCGTCCGCGTGCTGCGCGATACCAAAGCCGGCGGCGACAAGGCCCAGCGCAGCATCGGCCAGCTCGCGTTCCTGCAACCGCGCAGCGACGCGCTATTGTCCTGGCGATCGCTGACGACCCTCACCGTCACCTTGTCGGCGACGACCGGCTTTGTCGTACTGATCCTCGGCTTCGCCTTTCACTGGCAATCGACCCGTGCGCGTGAAGCCGACGGAATTTTCGAGACGGTGCGCAGCCGGATCGATACGGCGCTCAACCGCGGCCGCTGCGGCCTGTGGGATTGGGATCTCGCCCGCGGCCGCATCTTCTGGTCGCATTCGATGTTCGAGATGCTCGGCCTCGCCGCGCGTGAAGACCTGATGAGCTTCGGCGAGATCAGCACGCTGGTGCACCCCGACGACATCAGGCTTTACGAGATCGCCGCGGAACTCACCGAGAAAGGCGGCGGCGCGATCGATCACGCCTTCCGCATGCGTCACGCCAACGGCCATTGGGTCTGGCTGCGCGCGCGCTGCGAACTCGTGCATCAGGCAGGCGACGCCGGCCCGCATCTGATCGGCATTGCCGTGGACGTGACCGAACAAAAACATCTGGTCGAGCGCACCGCGGCGGCGGACTTGCGGCTGCGCGACGCGATCGAGACCATCCCTGAAGCCTTCGTGCTGTGGGACGCCGAGAACCGGCTGGTCCTGTGCAATTCCAACTTCCAGGAACTGCACAATCTGCCCGATGATGCGATCCGCGCCGGCGCGTCTTACGAGGACATCGTGACTGCCGGCGGGCGACAGATCGTCCGTCGCCAGGAAAGCCGCAACAGCCGGCAGCCCGGCGCGCAGAATTTCGAAGCGCAGCTCGCCGACGGCCGCTGGCTGAATATCAGCGAGCGGCGCACCAAGGATGGCGGCTACGTCTCGGTCGGCACCGACATCACCGCGCTGAAGATGCACGAAGAGAAGCTGATCGACAGCGAGAAGCGGCTGCGCGCTTCGGTCGACGAATTGAAAACGTCGCAGCGCACTCTGGCCGAGCTCAACGACAAATACGCGGAGGAAAAGACCCGCGCCGAGGATGCCAACGCGGCCAAATCGA
>JAHBZF010000051.1 GCA_019635575.1 Pseudolabrys sp.
CAATGAAAGCCCCGGCGCCGACATCGGTGTCGTGCTTCTCGAATCCGTCGTAGTTGCAGAAGATCGTGCCCGCGCCGATATTGGCCCCCGCGCCGACTCGGCCATCGCCGACGTAGGCGAGATGGTTGGCCTTGGCGCCGGTCTCCATCACCACGTTCTTCACCTCGACAAAGTTGCCGATGTGGACGTCGCGGCCGATGTCGGCGCCCGGTCGCAGCCGCGCGAACGGACCGACGATCGCACCTTCGCGGATTCTCAGACCGCCACGATCCTTGCCGTGATGTCCGACGATGTGGCAGTTGGCGCGGATCGTCACCCGATCCTCGATCACGACGCCCGGTCCGATGACGACGTTCGGCTCGATCATGACGTCGCGGCCGATCACCGTGTCGTAGCTGAGCCAGACCGTCTCCGGCGCCACCAACGTCGCTCCGCCGCGCATCGCCTCGATCCGGCGTCGACGCTGCCAGATCCCCTCGGCCACCGCGAGCTGATCGCGCGAATTGATCCCCAGCACCTCTTCCTCGTCGCACACCACCTTGCGCACGACATGACCGTCCCCGCGCGCGAGGCCGACGGCGTCGGTCAGGTACAGCTCGCCCTTCGCATTGCCACTGTCGATCCGGCCGAGCAGTGCCGCCAGATCCGGAATGCGAAACGCCATGACGCCGGCATTGCACAGCCGTACCCGACGCTCCTCGTCGCTCGCATCAGCGTGCTCGCGGATCGCGACGACGGCGCCGGTCGCATCCGTCAATAGCCGGCCATAGCCGGTCGGATCGGCCGGGCGGAAGCCGAGCACCGCGACAGCGGCTCCGGCGGCAAGCGGCGCGCGCAGCGCCGCCACGGTCTCGGCACGTAGCAGCGGCGTATCGCCGAAGATCACGAGCACGTCGTCGGCGCCTTTTTCCAACGCCGCGCGCGCCATCAGCACCGCATGGGCGGTCCCGCGCCGCTCCGCTTGCTCGAAGATTTGTGCGCCGGGGACGATCCGCCGCGCCTCGGCGGCGACCGCCTCACGCTCCGGCGCGACCACGACTGCCACCTCGCTCCCGCCGGCGGCCTGAACCGTGGTCAGCACATGGCCGAGCAGCGAACGGCCACCGATCTCGTGCAGCACCTTGGGGAGCTTCGAGCGCATCCGGGTGCCATCCCCGGCGGCGAGCACGATGGCGAGGCAGGTGCGGAGATTCGATGCGTTCATCGACCGCTCATAGCCGACACGCGGCAAGCCCAACAAGAGCAAAAGGTCGCTTCCGGCAACCGGTTAACCGCAGCACGGACAAGGCGAATCTGATACGGGTTCCAGCCATCCGGTTTGAGGCAGCCGGCTTCAGGATGACCGCACCGACCATGGCACGGACCACGCCGCCAACCACGAACCGCGCCGCAGCCGTCAAGGCCGCGACGCCCCCCACCTTTCGCAGCCTGCTGCGCCTGGCGGGATGGGGCTTCTGCGCGGCGCTGGCGCTCGGGGTGACCGTGACGTTGACCCAGACCGAGCGCGGCGCCGAGCGTGTGCAGCAGGCGGTGGCGAGCCTCTACACCCCGGAAAAGGCGGAAACCGCGCGGGTTCCTGCGGTTGCTCCTGCCCCCGCCGTTACGGTGGCGGAAAAGAGCTTCGATGCCGAACAGGAAACGATACGGCTTGCCAGCCAGCTCCGGTCCCTGACCGCGGATCGCGACCGGCTGGCCGCGCGGGTGGCGGTGCTGGAGCGCAATTTCGACGACATCACCGGCTCGGTGAAACAGATCGCCACGTCGCGGATCACGGCCCCACCGGCAAAAATCGAAACGCCGAAACCGGAAGCCAAAGCCGAGGTGAAGCCTGACGTGAAGCCGGAGCCGGCCGCCAGGGCGGAGCTGCCCCGGCTCGAACCGATCAGGGATCAGCACGAGCCAGCCAAGACTGCCGCCACGTCTCCCTCATCGCACCCGCAAAGCACGGCAGCGACGGCAACGCCCGCCGCGACACCACCGTCCATCTCGCCGCCGGCGGTGATGGCCGCCGCGCCGTCGCCCCGGCCCGCCAATGACAATCAGCGACCGGCGACACCGCCGGGACCGCGCGTCGCCGAGACCACGCCCGCCGCGCAACCGGCGCCGCCAGTCGTCAGGCTGGTCCCGGTTCCGGATAAATCCAAAGAGGTCGCGAGCCACACCGCGAACACCGAACCGCAGCTCGCCACCGGCAGCATTCCGGCCAAGCCGGAGTTCGCGATCGATCTCGGCGGGGCATCCACCGTCGACGCTCTGCGCGCGCTGTGGGACAGCACCAAGGCGGCGCATGCGCCGTTGCTCGACAAGCTGCAGCCGGCGGCGATCCTGCGCCCGACCGGCCGGAACGGCACACCGCAGTTGCGGCTGATGGCCGGTCCGTTCACCGAAGCCAGCACCGCAGCGGCGGTTTGTCGCGCCTTCGCGCAAGGACGCGGCACCTGCCGTCCGTTCGCCTTTGACGGACAGAAGCTGCCGCTGCGCTGATCGGCCTTGATCGTCCACCGATCATGACGCCGCCGCGATCTTCTCCTATAAAGCCGCCATGCGTCTTTATCGCCCCGATGCCCGCGCCATCCATGTCCTGCTGATCGTCGGCTTCTGTTCGATCGGCTATGCGCTGTATCTCCGCTACATGGCGATCGAGCAATCGAGCGTCGGGCTCGCCTGTCAGGCCGGGCTGACGACATGGCTGTGTTCGACGCGGCAGATCGTCACCAGCCTGTTCAATCATTCGGTGTTCGGCTGGACCGCCGTGATCCTCGCGGTGCTGCACCTGATCCGTCCATCGTCGGTGTTGTTCGCGGCCGCGCTCGCCGCCGGCTGCCTCGGCGTCGTTCTCTACAACGTCGCTCTGTCGTCGCTCGCGCTATCGCTGCTGGTGTTCAGCTTCGCGCGCCGCGCACCCGAACCAGCGTAACCGCCAGCAAGAGCAGCGCGCCGCACAGCCACAGCGACTGCCAGTTGGCGAAACTCTCGTTCGGCGCGATGTAGCCGACGCCGAGCACCAGCATCGCCGCCGCCAGGATTTCCGAGATGCCGCGAACGCCGCTACCGCGCACGCACAGACCGTGCAGCAGGAACGGCACCGTTGCCGCCGTCAGCGCGGCGAACGGGAAATCGCGATAGCGCGGGTCGAACACCAGACCGAGCACGACCTGGATCGCCAGCGCCGTGGTGATGATGAGCACAATGCCATAGCCGAACCGCAGCCAGGGCTGCGTGCGGCGCGCATCGGCGAGGATATCGGCGAAACCGGGCGCCGGCATGCGCGCGGCAATGGCCGCGGCCGATAGCGGCGCCGCGAGCACCGCGACGGCGCACAGTGCGACCGAACGCATCCAGCCGCCCAGTCCGAGACTCTCCACCGGCGCGACGGCGAGCGCCCAGCCGGACAGCACGCCGCCGGTCGCGGCGGCGATCGCGATCGCGGTCCAGTCAGCCACCGGCAATGGCTGATCGCGGCGCCGCGCGATCGTCATCGCCGCTGCAAAGGTCACGAGCACGAGACCAACGCCGAACGCCGCCTGCGACCCCCAGCGCGGATGGTTCGACACCGCCTCGCCCCAGGCGAATTTCGGCGCGCGCGTGTCGTTGTCGAGAAGGCCCCAATGGCCGCCGACAGTGCCTTCGAGCCGTCGTTTCCAGGGCTGGTCGAATGCCTCGATGATGTTGACGCGGTAGTCGGCACGCTTCGCCAGGGCAACCACGTCCTGTACGACTTGCGCTTCATTCGCCGGCGATGGCAGCGCGCCCTCACGCATGCGGCCGGCACTCGGCCAGCCGACCTCGCCGATCAGGATATCCTTGCCCGGAAGCGCGGCGGCGACCTTGCGCCGGATCTCGTCCACATGCGCCGCGGCGCTGCGCGCCGGGATCGGGAAGTCCTCCCAATACGGGAGGATATGGATGGTGATGAAATCGACCGCGTCGAACAGCGCCGGATTGCGCAGCCAGAACTCCCAGACGTCGGCGTAAGTGACCGGTACCGGCACGCGCGACTTCACCTCGCGCAGCGCCGCGATCACATCGGCGGCGGCAAGCTCGCCGCGCAGCAGCACCTCATTGCCGACGACCACCGCCTCGATCACGTCGCGATGACGGTTGGCGAGTGCCACGGCGGTCTCGATCTGGTCGCGGTTCTTGTCGCGGTTGCTGGACAGCCAGAGGCCCTGGATCACCTTGAGGCCGTGCTTGCCGGCCAGGCCCGCGATCTGGTCGAGGCCGAAATCGGTCGAATAGGTCCGCACGCAGCGGGAGATTTTGGCGAGCCGGGCCAGATCCTCGTCGATCTGCGCCGCCGAGACGGTCATCGGCCCGTCGAGCGGGCTCTGGCTATCCCGGAACGGGGCATAGGAGACGCAATTGAGCTTGTCGCCGGCCGCCATCGGCGCGTGCGGCATCGCGATCGGCGTTCCGAGCCACCACCAGACCGCGACGACCGCCGCCGCGGCCAGTGCCAGAAACCCGATCGGTCGTGCCATCGCGCTTCGCGCCCTTCATGCCGCGCCCATATCGGGCCCATATCGCGCTCATGCCGCACCGTTGTCACATCCCGCACGACGATCGGCCGATCCGGTCGGCTTATCGCGCGCCGTCCGCTCTGCCAAGCTGGCATCCTGCTGCGGTGTGCCGCGCCGCGTCTTAAGCAAATCGTCGCGCGACACTGGACAAAGCGGCAGCTATTGGCCGTAATGCTGACCCAATCCGGCGGCATTGGGCTGACGCAGGGGAAGCCGAGCCGTCCAACAAAAAAACAGATAAATCATGGGTATTATGCGAGTAGGTTTCCGCTTGGCTGTCGCGACGGCGATGCTGTTTGCCGTGCCGCTCACCGCGCTTCATGCGCAGAACGCCGACAAGCCGGCCGACGCCAAGGCACAGGAAGCCGCCAAGGAAGCGCAGGCCAAGGACAGCCAGAAGAAAATCGACGAAATCGCGGAGGCTGCCCGCGTTCTCACCGGCCCCGCCGCCAATGCCGAGTGCGTCTGGCTCGGCCGCCGGGTGGTCAGCCTGCTTTGGCGCGACGATCTCGACACCGCCTTCCGGCATCTCGACCTGTACGACCGGTTCGGCTGCCCTGGCAGCCACGTCCAGACCACCTTCCGTTGCGTGGTGAAACAGGGCCCGATCGACCCGAAACAGCAGGATACCCTCAACAGCCGGGTCCATACCTGCTGGCTCAACCCTGACATCGCCGCTCCGGCCGCCGCCGCGCAAGTCCCGCAAAGCGACGGAACCACCACGCGCTGACGGACGTTGGTGTCGGACGCCAAAAGTCCGAACCAACCGTCCGAACCCCAAAATTTGCATTGCAGGGATGTGCCGCCCTGAATTCGCCATGACCCATATCTACTTGAATTTCCGCCGACTAGCGGGTTATGCTGCACTGCCGCAAAAAGCCGCGACCGAGCCTAGGGGACGGGTTCGGGTCCGTGGTTCTCTGCCCCAGTTGAGTTGACGTTATGCGCTCCGTCGCTGCCGTAGTCGCGCTTGTTGCGTGCGTGCATGCCGGGCTTTGGGCCCTCACACGCGAAGTCGTCACCGCTCCCGATGTCACCAGTCAGCTTGCGAGCGTGTCGTATGCGCCGTTCGCTGGGAATCATCATCCCGATTCAACGCGCGCGGCGGAATCGCAGATCCGCTCCGACCTGAAAGCGCTCGCGCCGCTGACGCGCGCGGTGCGTACCTACTCCGCCACCTCGGGCGTTGAGCTGGTGCCGTCGATCGCCAACGAATACGGCCTGCGCGTCAGCGTCGGCGCCTGGATCGACAAGGACAAGGCGCGCAACGAGCGCGAGATCAAGTCGGTGATCGACCTCGCCCGGCGCAACAGCAATGTGTCGAGCGTGATCGTCGGCAACGAAACGATCTACCGCGACGACGTGAAGGTCGACGAACTGATCAAGATGATCCAGCGCGTGAAGCGCTCGTCGCCGGTGCCGGTTTCGACCGGTGAAATCTGGAGCGTGTGGCGCGACCATCCGGAGCTGGTCTCGGCGGTCGACTTCATCGCCGTGCATATCCTGCCGTACTGGGAAGGCGTGTCGGACCGCGCCGCCGTCGATGCCGCCATCGGCGGCTACGACACGCTGCGCCGCCTCTATCCCGGCAAGCGGATCGTCATCGCCGAGTTCGGCTGGCCGAGCGCCGGCTACAACTTCAAGAACGCCAATCCGGGCCGTCTCGAACAGGCGGAAATCCTGCGCACCTTCGCCTCGAAGGCGGAAGCGTACGGCATCGACTACAACATCGTCGAAGCCATCGACCAGCCGTGGAAGACCAACGAAGGCGGCGTCGGCCCGTATTGGGGCATGTATGACGCCTCGCGTCACGCCAAGTTCAACTGGACCGGTCCCCTGACCGATCCCGACCACTGGAAGATCGGCGGCATGGCGCTGCTGCTCGGCCTGCTGCTGTCGATCCCGGTGTTCGCCATGACCGGCGTCACCGTCGCGCAGGCGACGCTGATGGTCGGTGCGGCGAATATCGCCGGCTACTGGTTCGCGCATGTGTTCGGGTTCTGGACCGCGCACTATCTGGTGCCGGGCGCGGTATTCGCGCTGGGTCTCGGCATCGTCCTGCTGATCCCGCTGGTCGCGATCATGCTGGCGCGCGTCGAGGAGATCGCCGCCGTCGCGTTCGGCCGTCGTCCGCTGCGGCTGATCTCGGGTGCGCCGTCGCTGGTGCCGGCGCTCGCCGATCCGGCGAGCGCGCCGAAGGTGTCGATCCACATTCCGGCCCACAAGGAGCCGGTGGAGATGCTGCGTCAGACGCTCGATTCCGTCGCGCGGCTCGACTACCCGAACTTCGAATGCCTGGTCGTGATGAACAACACGACCGATCCGTCCCTCACCGACCCGATCGCGGAGCACTGCAAGCTGCTCGGCGAGCGCTTCAAGTTCCTGAACCTGCAGAACGTCAAGGGCTTCAAGGCCGGCGCGCTGCGGATCGCGCTCGACGAACACACCGCGCCGGATGCCGAGATCATCGGCGTCATCGACGCCGACTATGTCGTGCATCCGGACTGGCTCAAGGATCTCGTCCCCGCCTTTGCCGACCCCAAGGTCGGCATCGTCCAGGCGCCGCAGGATCATCGCGACAGCGCGCGCAGCGTCGTGCATGAGGCGATGAACGGCGAATATGCCGGCTTCTTCGACATCGGCATGGTGCAGCGGAACGAGGTCAATGCCATCGTCGTCCACGGCACGATGTGCCTGGTGCGCCGCGCCGCGCTCGATGCCGCGGGCGGCTGGCCGACCGACACGATCTGCGAGGACACCGACCTCGGCCTGACCATTCTCGAGCTTGGCTGGCACACCCACTACACCAACAAGCGTTACGGCCACGGCCTGCTGCCGGATACGTTCGACCAGTTCAAGAAGCAGCGGCATCGCTGGGCCTATGGCGGCTTCCAGATCATCAAGAAGCACTGGCGGCGGTTCCTGCCGGGCCGCAGCCTGCTGACCCGCGAACAGAAGCGCGAATTCTCGTTCGGTTGGCTCAACTGGCTCGGTGCGGAAAGCCTCGGCGTCGTCGTCGCGCTGCTCAACATCCTCTGGGTGCCGTTCGTCGCGTTCCTCGACATCGCGGTGCCGGATAAAATCCTCACCGTGCCGATCATCGCCAGCTTTGCGGTCTCGCTGCTGCACTTCATCGCGCTCTATCGCCTGCGCGTGACGATGACCGCCGGTCAGATGTTCCGCTCGGTGTTCGCGGCAATGTCGGTGCAGTGGACCGTGGCCCGCGCTGTCGGCTTCGGCCTGGTGCGCGACCATCTGCCCTTCGTCGTCACCGCGAAAGGCTCCGGCAATCTGCGCCGCGCCAACGACTTCCAGGCGTTCTGGGAAGCCGTGATCGCCGCGCTGCTGCTGCTCGGCGCCGGCGTGCTGATCGCCACCAACGCCAAGGAAATCCGCGAGATCAACCTGTTCGCGGCGGTGCTGATGATCCAGAGCTTGCCGTTCCTCGCGGCCGTCTCCATCGCGGCCTTCGAGAACAGCCGTCTCAACGACTTCGCCTTCTGGCGCAACGTCGAGACGCTGGTGCTCGATGCGCTGCCGAAGCGCGCGGCGATCGCCAAGGCGCCCGCGGCGGAAAGCCAGAAGGAACTGGTGCCGTAACGAAGCGCCACGCATCGCAAATATCAAAATGGCCGGGATCGCTCCCGGCCATTTTCGTTTTGGCGGTGTTGATGCGTCAGGCCGGCAGCGCGGTCTCCACCAGCCGCACCCAGTACGACGTGCCGAACGGGATCGTCTCGTCGTTGAAGTTGTAGGCCGGGTGGTGCAATCCTGCGCTGTCGCCGTTGCCGACCCAGATGAACGCGCCCGGCCGCTCCTCCAGCATGTAGGAGAAGTCCTCGCCGCCCATCATCGGCGGGAAGCGGGTATCGACGCGGTCGGTCCCGGCAACCTGCTGCGCGATGCCGGCGGCGAAATCGGTCTGCTGCTCGTGGTTCACCAGCACCGGATAATTGCGCGTGTAAGTGAGCTTCGCCGTCGCGCCATGTGCCGCCGCCGTGCCTTCCACCACTTCGCGCACGCGCCGTTCGAGCAGATCGCGCACCTCCGGCGCCAGCGTACGCCCGGTGCCCTGCAACTGCACCGTCTGCGGGATGACGTTGTCGGTGGTGCCGGCGCGGAACATGGTGATCGACACCACGCCGGATTTCAGCGGATCGACGCTGCGCGCGACGACCGACTGCAGGTTGTTGATGATCTGCGCGCCGACCAGCACCGGATCGACGCCGAGATGTGGGCGCGCCGCATGCGTTCCCTTGCCTTCGATGTCGATGACGATCGTATCCGTCGCCGCCATCATCGCGCCGGCGCGGATGCCGAACGAGCCCACCGGCATGCCCGGCGAATTGTGCATGCCGTAGACCTCGTCGATGCCGAAGCGGGCCATCATGCCGTCGTCGCACATCGCCTTGCCGCCGGCGCCGCCTTCTTCGGCGGGCTGGAAGATCACCACGGCCGTACCGGCGAAATTGCGGGTCTCGGCGAGATAGCGCGCCGCACCGAGCAGCATCGCCGTGTGGCCGTCATGGCCGCAGGCGTGCATCTTGCCGGGCGTCCTGGAGGCATAAGGCAGGCCGGTCGCCTCCTCGATCGGCAGCGCGTCCATGTCGGCGCGCATACCGATGACGCGGCGCTCGCCGGCGCCGGGCTTGCGCCCCTTGATGACACCGACCACGCCGGTCCGGCCGATCCCGGTCACCACCTCGTCGCAGCCGAAGCCTTTGAGCTTCTCGGCGACGGTGGCCGCGGTCCGGTGGACGTCGTAGAGCAGCTCCGGATTTTCATGAATATCCCGGCGCCAGGCGGTGATATCGGCGTGCAGGTCGGCGATGCGGTTGACGATCGGCATTGGGTTCCTCGATTTGGGGGCAGTCTAGAGCAGATTCCGGCGGTCTTGCGAGGGGTTAGGAGCACCCACAATTCTCGTTTTTAGCGCGTTTTCCCGACGCAAACCGGTATCCACTTCGCCTGAAAACGCTCTATTGACCCGACAGAACGACACCCCTACACAGCCCCGCAGGTGGAGCTCGTAGCTCAGTCGGTAGAGCACGTGACTTTTAATCATGGGGTCGCGGGTTCGAATCCCGCCGAGCTCACCATTCAGCAGCTTTGAGCTGGCCGGAAAAAAGGCGGGTTCTGGACCCGCCTTTTCCCGTTTTACTATTCGGATTTGGTTCGCTTCTTGGGTTTCGCTTTTCCGTTTTTGCGGGACGATTTCCGTTGGGAGCGAACCTTGTCAAATATGCGCCAAGCCATCGCAAGAATGCTCAACGCGCGTAAAACATCGTCTATGATTTCCATCTTGCACACCGTCAGGTCTGCACGACGGAAACAGCTCCCCCAATCGCTACTTCATGGGGTGTGGACCGAAGTCGGTAACACGGAGCAAGTCGGGGAGGCCTGTGACCCTAGATACAAGGTCGGCGGCTGAATCACCTCCAAGTGAGTGCTGTCTCCCGTCATCGCTTGTAGCAAGGTAAGTCTATGATGCGATGTCCCGGAATTCACCTTGTAAAAGCGGTGGCGGAGCGCTTGCCGAATTGCCCTCGTCTCCCCATTTATGCGCCCCGGATGGAAGTCTGATCGGGAGTCTTTCGGCTTCGCAAAATCGCGAAAGCGGAATGTGCTACCGTCCCACCATGAAAAGCGTCATGGTCTTTGCTCTCGCCCTTCTCTCCACCGGCGCTTTCGCCGCGTGTGAGGAGCCTGCCGTCGGCAGCAACGCCGCGCCGGCGCTGTCGCCGCCACTCGCAGCGGTGGTCGTCGGCAACGGGCGCCTGCCGTTCCATTCCGCGCCCCAGGCAGGCTGCGCCATGCCGGGCGTGTTCGTCATCCCGAAAGACGCATTGATCGCCTATGCGCAGACCGGAGGCTGGACCTCGGTGATGTATACCAATCCGAAAACCGGCAACACGGTCTCCGGCTGGGTGAGGTCGTCGCGCCTGAAGATGACCGGCACCGTCGGTCCGAGGCAGTAACGGCCCGCCGGCCCTCCGTTGCTATTTCCGGCCGGACCGTCTATGAGACCGCCGTTCGCGATTTCGCCTGACCTTGTTTCTGCCCTGACTTAAGCGCCGTACCGGTTCAAAGAACGACCTGGCGGCAGGCCTTTACCAAGCCAACGCAAATCCGGATCGAACGCCAGCGCGAATGGTTCGCGCGGGCAAACGCGCGTTTATGCGCATGGAGACGTGTCTTGGCTCAAGGTACCGTGAAGTTCTTCAACCCCAACAAAGGCTTTGGTTTCATCGTGCAGGATGCCGGCGGACCGGATGTGTTCGTGCATATCAGCGCCGTCGAGCGCTCCGGCATGAGCACGCTGAACGAAGGCCAGAAGGTCACGTTCGACATCGAGGCGGACCGTCGCAGCGGCAAGAATGCCGCCGCGAACATCCGCCCGGTCTGATCATCAAATAGACACGATTGGTGTCTATCCAAATTCTATCGCTCGCGACGCTCTGATTTCCGCGGATGTACCGGGATGAGATGTGGCGCTTGAGGTAGCTCAGAGCCCGCTTGGGATTTCTCCTAAGCGGGTTTTGTTTTTTGGCTGGGTTTTGCGTTGGTGACGCAAACCGGCATCCCCTTCGCCTGAAGACGCTCTAGTGAGCCCGTGGCGAGCGTTGCCGGCGTGGCAATGCGGGCTTCTCCAACTCCACGGATGCCGCAGCCTCGCGCTGCAGACGCTCGGAGCGCAGCACCGCTGTCCGTTCCCTGATCGAGCGTTGATGGTCCTGATATTCACGCATCGCTGCGGCTTTATCTTCGAGGGTCTGTTTATCTGCCATCTCAAATCCTTTTGGTTGGGAACCGCCAGGGACGCCGCGGAACCGCTGAGGATGATCGAGCTAAAACAGATAGATAGTCACGATTATTCAAATTGATAGGGCTGCCTCGGGCTTTCGTTACGACGCATCGGTGCCGGCCGACGCAGACTTCTCCGGCGCGAATCGCCGCCAGCGCAGCCAATTGCGCCGCAGTTTTTCCGGCTTCGCTTCGCCGCCGAAAAACCGCTGCACGACGACGAAGAACACCGGCACGAAGATCAGCGCCAGCACGACGACAGCGAACATGCCACCGGCGACGCTGGTACCGAGCGCCTGCTGGCTCTTGCCGCCAGCACCATGCGCGATCACCATCGGCGCGACGCCGAAGATGAAAGCCATGCCGGTCATGACGATCGGGCGGAAGCGCAGATGGCAGGCTTCGAGCGTGGCCTCGATCAGCGGCTTGCCCTGCTTGCGCAGATCCTTGGCGAATTCGATGATCAGGATCGCGTCCTTGGCCGCCAGTCCGATGATCGTCACCAGACCGACGGTGAAATAGACGTCGTTCGACAATGAGCGCGCCGTCGCCGCGGCGACCGCGCCGAGGATACCGAGCGGAACGGTGAGCAGCACCGCGAGCGGGATCGCCCAGCTTTCATAGAGCGCGGCGAGACACAGGAACACCACCAGCGCCGACAGCGCGAGCAGCAGCGGCGCCTGCGAACCGGCGAGCTTCTCCTGCAACGACTGGCCGGTCCATTCGTAGCCGAAGCCGCGCGGCAATTGTCCGGCGAGCCGTTCCATCTCGGCGATGGCATCGCCGCTGGTGAAGCCCGCACGCGCCGCACCGGAGATGCGGACGGAGGGATAATAGTTGAACCCGACGATCTGCGCCGGGCCGACCAGCCAGCGCACCGTCGCGAACGACGACAGCGGCACCAGCTTCCCCTGCCCGTTGCGCACCGTGTAATTCAGCACGTCGTCGGGCTGCATGCGCTGCCCGTCCTCCGACTGGACGATGACGCGCTGCATCCGGCCGCGGTTCGGGAAGTCGTTGACGTAGGACGAGCCGAGATTGGTTGAGATCGTGTTGTTGATCTCCTCGAAGGTGACGCCGAACGCGCCGGCCTTCTCGCGATCGATGACGAGTTCGAGCTGCGGCGCGGGCGACAGGCCCTCCACATACACATCCTGCAGCACCGGGCTTGCTTTCGCGGCTTCCAGCAACTGCTGCGCCGCCGCGGTCAGCGCCTCGTGACCCTTCTGCGCGCGATCCTGCAAGCGGAAGCTGAAACCCGACGAATTGCCCAGATTGTCGATCGGCGGCGGCTGCAGCGCGCTGACGCGCGCGTCCTTCACAGATTCCATCGCCTTGTTCACATCATCGACGATCTGCGCGGCACTGTCGTTCGCTCCGCGCTGTTTCCAGTCCTTCAACGTGACGAAAGCCTGCGCCGTGTTCTGGCCCTGGCCGAGGAAGCTGAATCCGGTGAGGAAGGTCACGGCTTTAACGCCGTCACGCTTCATCAGATAATCCTCGACGGTCTTCACGACCGCAAGCGTGCGGTTGAACGAGGCTTCCGGTGGCGTCTGGATATCGACGGTGATGAAGCCCTGATCGTCGACCGGCAAAAAGCCTGCCGGCAGCCGCGACACGCCCCAGGCAACGCCGCCGACCAGCGCAAGATAGATCAGCATGTAGCGGCCGGCGCGCGCCAGCGACCAGTGCACCATGCCGCGATAGCCGTCGCGCGCCCGGTCGATGCCGCGGTTGAACAGGCCGAATACACCGCGCTTGGCGTGCACATGTCCTTTCGCCACGGGCTTGAGCAGGGTCGCGCACAACGCCGGCGTCAGCGACAACGCCAGCAGCGCCGAGAAGCCGATCGCCGCCACCATCGTCACCGAAAACTGCTTGTAGATGACGCCGACCGAACCGGGAAAGAACGCCATCGGCACGAACACGGCCATCAGCACCAGCGTGATGCCGATGATCGCGCCGGTGATCTGCGACATCGCCTTGCGCGTCGCCTCGCGCGGCGACAACCCCTCCTCGGACATGATGCGCTCGACGTTCTCGACCACGACGATGGCGTCGTCGACGAGGATGCCGATCGCCAGCACCATGCCGAACAGCGTCAGCATGTTGATGGAGAAGCCGGCGAGCAGCAGCGTGGCGCAGGTGCCGAGCAGCGCGACCGGCACGACGATGGTGGGGATGATCGTGTAGCGGATGTTCTGCAGGAACAGGAACATCACCAGAAAGACGAGGCCGACCGCTTCCAAGAGCGTCATCAGCACCTTCTGGATCGAGGCTTCGACCACCGGCGTGATGTCGTAGGGAATGCTGTATTTGATGGTATCGGGGAAGAACTTGGACAGTTCCTCCATCTTCTTCTTTACCGTCGTCGCGGTCGCGAGCGCGTTGCCGGTCGGCGCCAGCAGCACCGAGAGACCGGCCGCCGGCTTGCCGTCGACGCGCGTGGTGAACTGATAGCCCATGCCGCCGACTTCGATGCGCGCGACGTCGCGCAACCGCACCGTCGAGCCGTCCGGATTGGCGCGCAGCACGATCGCGCCGAACTCGTCGGGCGATGTGAGCTGACCCTTGACCAGCACCATGGCCGAAACCTGCTGACCGCGCGGCGTCGGCTCGGCGCCGAGCGAGCCGGAGGCGACCTGCGCATTCTGCGCGGCGATCGCCTTGTTCACATCATCGGCGGTGAGATTGTAGCCGATCAGCCGGTCGGTGTTGATCCAGACGCGCAGCGCGCGCTCGGTCGAATACAGCGTGGCGCGGCCGACGCCGGGGATGCGCCGAATTTCGCCGAGCACGTTGCGGATCATGAAGTCGCCGAGGCCGACCTCATCCAGGCTGCCGTCGGTCGATTGCAGCGTGATGATCTGCAGCACCGCGCTGGACGCTTCCTCGACGAGAATGCCCTGCTGCAACACCGCGCGCGGCAGGCGCGACTCGATACGCTTGATGCGGTTCTGCACCTCGACCGACGCCATATTGCTGTCGGTGCCGGGCACGAAATTGGCGATGATCTCGACTTGGCCGAGCGAGTCGCTGGTCGATTCAAAGTTGAGGATGCCGCTCGCGCCGTTGAGCTCTTCCTCGATCAGCCGCGTGACGCTGTTGTAGAGATTTTCCGTCGAGGCACCCGGATAGGCGGTGCTGACGGAAATCGACGGCGGCGCGATGATCGGATATTGCGCCACCGGCAACAGCGGGATCGTCAGCACGCCGCCGAGACAGATGAACAGCGCAACGACCCAGGCAAAGATCGGCCTGTCGATGAAAAAGCTCGGCATTGGCAGACGGCCGCGTTAGCGCGTCTTGACGGAAGACGCGGTCTCCGCCTCGGCGCGGCGGGTCGCGTTCCAGGTCACCGGGCGCACGGCGGCGCCGGCGCTGATCTTCTGGAAGCCTTCCACCACGACACGATCGCCGTTCTTCAGGCCGTCGAGCACGAGCCAGTCGGCATCGACGGTGCGGCCGGTTCGGATCGGCTGCACCACCACGCGGTTGTCGTGGCGCAGCACATAGACCTCGCTACCGCCGGCGGCGTTGCGCTGCACCGCTTGTTGCGGCACGGCGATGGCATCGTCATCGATGCCCTGCTCGATCTGCACGCGGACATACATGCCCGGCAGCAGTTCGTGCTTCGGATTGGGAAACTCGCCGCGCAACGTCACCTGACCGGTCGACGGGTCGACTGTCGCGTCGGAAAACAGAAGCTTGCCCGGCTGCGCATAGAGCGTACCGTCGTCGAGCACGAGCCGCACCTTCACCGCATCCTGCGAGACACGCTCGAGCGCGCCGCTTTCGAAATCGCGGCGAAGCTGGTTGAGCTCGCTGATCGACTGGGTGAAGTCGGCATAGATCGGGTCGAGCTGCTGGACCGTCGCGAGATGCGTCGCCTCGCCCTGTCCGACCAGCGCGCCTTCGGTGACGAGCGCGCGGCCGACGCGGCCGTTGATCGGCGAGCGCACCGTTGCGTATTCGAGATTGAGCTTGGCGCGGCGCATATCGGCGGCACGCGCCGCGACATCGGCCCTGGCCTGCTGCATTTCCGATGTCGCGGTTTCAAACTGGACGCGCGACACGGCCTTCTCGGCCACCAGCGTCTCCATGCGCTTGGCCTGCTGCTCGGCCAGTTCGAACGCCGCCTGCGCCTTGGCATGCGCGGCCTCGGCCGCCTGCAATTCCACCTCGAACGGCACCGGATCGATGCGATAGAGCACATCGCCGGCCTTGACGTCGGTGCCCTGCGAGAACGCGCGCTCGATGACGATGCCGGATACCCGCGCGCGCACCTCGGCGATGCGGGTCGGCGCGATGCGTCCCGGCAATTCCCGGACGACCGGGCGCGGGCCGGCATGCAGCGTCACCACGGAGACTTCCGGCGCGATCGGCTCGGCGGTCGCCGATGCCGGGGCTTCATCACAGGCGGTGAGGCCCGCCAGCAGCAACAAGCAAACGGCCGCCATCGGAGCGGCCGAACGAACACGCGAATCCATTTCTGAACGTCCCTTCATCTTTGGGGAAGATAGTCGGGACCGGGCGTGACGCAAATTAAAATTGCTGCGACGCATCAACGCAGGGATTTTCAGTAGAAATATAGGAAATTGTTAACCTTTTTCCGATGCCTCGTTCGCGCGCATTTGGCAATGCGGCACTGCATCACGTCGCATCACGATCGCGTTTCCGTATCATGATACCGTTGGCAGCCACAACGGCGGTCGCCATCGTCGCCTGCAGCAGATAGCCGCCGGTGGGCGCTTCCCAGTCCAGCATCTCGCCGGCGACGAACAATCCCGGCCGATCCCGCACCATCAGGTCGGCGTCGAGCGCGGCAAACGGCACGCCGCCGGCGGTCGAGATCGCCCGATCGAGCGCCGTCACGCCACGCACCGGCAGCGGCACCGCATTGATCAGCGCCGCAAGCTGTGCCGGCGCAAAATCGGTTAGCCGGCGGCCGGCGGCCAGCGCCGTCTCGTGCAGCAGGCCGATGGCCGGCGGCGCGAGTTGCACCGCCTTGCGCAGGAAACCCGCCAGCGACTGCTTGCCGCGCGGTCGCGTCAGCCGCGCAGCAAGGTCATCCATCGTCATGTCCGGTCGCAGCGCCAGGGTCAGCGTGACCGGCACGGTGTTGCCCAGCGCATCGCGCACCGCGGCCGACAGCGCATAGACCGCCCCGCCCTCGAGTCCATTCCGCGTCACCATCGCTTCGCCGCGCACGGTCCGCTCGCCGAGCGTCAGCGCGATGCGTTTCAACGGCTGTCCGTGAAACCGCTCCCGGAACAGCGGCGACCATTCGAGCAGGAGGCCGCAATTCGCCGGCCGCAGCGGCGTCACCGGAATTCCGGCAGCGGTGAGGATATCGACCCATCCGCCGTCGGAGCCGAGTTTGGGCCAGCTCGCGCCACCGAGCGCCAGCAAGGTCGCGTCCGCTGCGACGGCTTGCGAACCTTCGGGCGTGACAAATCGCAACGCGCCGTCCGCGCTCCATCCGTCCCAGCGATGCCGCGTGTGCAGCGTCACGCCGCGCGCCGCGAGCCGGCGCAACCATGCCCGCAGCAGCGGCGAGGCCTTGAAGCTCTTCGGAAACACGCGACCGCTGGAGCCGACGAAGGTCGGTTCGCCGAGCGCTTCGGCCCAGTCGCGCAGATCCTGCGGCGGCAACGCGGCGAGTGCCGGCGCCAGCTTTTCCGCCGCCGTGCCGTAGCGCGTCACGAAACGATCGAGCGGTTCGCTGTGCGTGAGATTGAGACCGCCACGCCCGGCCATCAGGAATTTGCGGCCGAGCGACGGCATCCGCTCATACACCGCGACACGGATCGTCGGATCAGCGGCGCGCGTCAGCACATCCGCCGCCATCAGCCCCGCCGGCCCGCCGCCGATGATGGCGATGCGGAACGTTCCGTTCACTCGATCGTTGACCACGATATCCTTTGCCCGCCCGTTTTGGGCTGTTCCGTTCTCGCATCGCACAAAATCGTCGCGCGGCCAATTGCCGGTACGCGTCATCCAAGTTTCACGAAATCGTCCCGCCTATGCCACATCGCCGGGTTACGCAGGAGCAATCGAATCCAACCCTAGCTGCGGAGAACGAGCATGCCGTGCGAGATCGAAACCAGCTTCGCTCCCCGTGTGCGCGAACGCGGCGAGCGCCTTCCGGAATGCCCGCATTGTGGCGACATGCTGGTCGCGCCGGACATGTCGATGTTTCAGGGTCAGGAGACCGACGGCCACCAGGCGGCCGGGCGTGGCGTGGTCCGCCATGTCTGGTCGTGCGAAAGTTGCGGCGAACGCAGCGAAACCGCCGTCCTGGTGGTTCACTGAGAGGCAGCGCATTTTTCCGCGCCGGCGGAATAGGCTGTCGCTCGCGGTGTTTGCCCTCCCGTCCGATGTGAACACCATTTGTCCCTGAGAGGAGTTTCCCATGATGCTGATGCGCTCCAGCCTCGCCATTCTCGCCTGCTCCGCCGCGCTCCTCACCGTGGCGCCGGCGTCCGCCGAGGTCGTCAATCTGAAAGCCGACTTGAAAGCCTCGAGCGAAGTGCCGCCGACCAACAGCAAGGGCAGCGGCTCGGTCACCGCCACGTATGACACCGCGTCGAAGAAGCTGTCGTGGAAGGGCAACTACAAGGATCTCTCCGGCCCGGCCACCGCCGCGCATTTCCATATCGGCGAAGCCGGCAAGAACGGCGCCGTCGCCGTACCGATCTCACCGGCGACCAGCCCGCTGGAAGGCTCCGCAACGCTGACGGACGCGCAGGCCAGCGACCTGCTCGCCGGGCGGATGTATGTCAACGTCCACACCGCCGAGAACAAAGCGGGCGAAATCCGCGGTCAGGTGACGAAGTAACCCGACGGTCTCATCGGGCGACCGATCCGATCGACCAAAGTCTCAGCGGTGCGCATGGCACCGATGCAACAAGACCCGCTGGCTTCCGCCGGCGGGTTTTTTGCTTGCGCCCCTTGCCGCTGCGCCGCATCTTCGGGGCGGATTCAGGGGTGCAGGCTCAGGCGGCGGAGGACCATCAGGTGGCGCAAGGCAGAACGGATAAACCGGTCATCGTATCCGGCGGCGGCATCGGCGGCCTGGCGGCAGCTTACGCGCTGGCCTTGAAAGGCGTGCCGGTCCATCTGTTCGAGCAATCTTCCGAATTCAAGGAAGTCGGCGCCGGCATCCAGCTCGGCCCCAATATCTTCCGCATGCTCGACAAGATCGGGCTCAAGGACGCCGTGCTCGCCGACGCGCATGTCCCCGGCAACCTGCAGATGCGGGACGCGCTCACCGGCAAGCTGATCACCAATGTCGGCCTCGGCGACAAGATGGTGCAGACATTCGGCTATCCTTATGCGGTGACGCACCGCGCCGATATCCACGGCACCTTCCTCAAGGCGTGCCAGGACCACGATCTCATCACGCTCGAAACCAACGCCCACGTCGACGACTACGAGGATCGCGGCGACGCCGGCGTGGTCGCGCATGTCGGCAGCCGCAGCATTGCCGGCCGCGCGCTCGTCGCCTGCGACGGCATGTGGTCGAAAATCCGCGAGCGGATCGTCGGCGACGGCAAGCCGCGCGTCTCCGGGCATATCGCCTATCGGGCGGTGTTGCGCCGCGACGAGGTGCCGGACGATCTGTGGCACCCGGACGTGATCCTGTGGGCCGGTCCGCGCACGCATTTCGTGCACTATCCGATGCGCCGCGGCGAAATCTACAACCTCGTCGCCGTATTCCACTCCGACCAGTATCAGGAGGGCTGGGACGCGGAAGGCAGCAAGGAACTGCTCTGGAAGCATTTCGACGGCGAGCGCCCGGAAGTGCTGCGCATGCTGGAGCGCATCAACACCTGGAAGATGTGGGTGCTGTGCGATCGCGAGCCGGTGAAGAACTGGACCAAGGGCAACGTCACCCTGCTCGGCGACGCCGCGCATCCGATGCTGCAATATCTCGCGCAGGGCGCCTGCATGGCGACCGAGGATGCCGTGATCCTCGCCGAATGCGTCGCGCGACAACCTGACAATCTGCCGGAAGCGTTCCTTGCCTATCAGCAGCGGCGTTATCTGCGCACCGCGCAAGTGCAGATCATGGCGCGCGTCTACGGCGAGTTCTATCACGCGCGCGGACCGACCGCGGAACTGCGCGACCAGATGCTGTCGAGCCGCACGCCGGAACAGGCGCAGAACAGCGTCGCCTGGCTCTACGGCGGGCCGTAATCGACCGCGATCATCATTTCCGACACAATAAAAAACCTCCCGCCGAAACCGCGGGAGGTTTTTGCTTTTGTCGCAGCGATCAGTTGAACCCGTACAGCTTCGCCGGGTTATCGACCAGCAGCAGCTTCTGCACCGCCGGATCGGGCGCGAACTTCGGAACGAGATCAACCAGATCGGCCTCGTCGGCTTCGTGCGTCGCATTCGGATGCGGGAAGTCGGTACCCCACAGCGTGCGGTCCGCCGCCGCTTCCATGATGCGCTTGGCGATCGGAATCGCCTCGTCATAGGGCGGCATCGAGATGCGCTCGGAGCCGCACACCTTCACCCACACATGCTTCTGCTCGAGGAGCTTGAGCAGCGCCTTGAACGGCGGCTGGTCGACGCCATCCTTGGCCGGCACGCGGCCCATGTGATCGATCACCACCGGCACAGTCTGCTTGAGGATCAGGTCCGACAATTGCTCGATATCCGGCGCATCGACATGGAACACCAGATGCCAGCCGAGCGGCTTGATCTTGCGCACCACGCTTTCCAGCAGGTTGAGATCCGGCATGCCGCCGAGATGCTTGACGAAGTTGAAGCGGACGCCCCGCACGCCGGCCAAAGCCATCTTCGGATAATCGGTCGGCGGCGTCTGCGCATCGACGATCGCCACGCCGCGGTAGTTTTTCGGCCGCCATGCGAGTGCGTCGAGCATCGCGCGGTTGTCGCTGCCGTGGCACGACGCCTGCACGATGACGGCCCGGTCGATGCCGAGATGCGCATGCAGCGCCGCGAGATCCTCCTTCGGCGCATCCTCAGGCGTGTAGCGCCGGTTCGGTGCGTAAGGAAACACCGCGCCGGGGCCGAACACGTGACAATGGGCATCGGTCGCTCCCGGCGGGAGCTTGAACGCCGGTTTGCGTCGCTTGGAGAAATCTCGCGTCATCTGCTGTGTCCGTCTGGTTTCGTTAGCGCTTCTCGATACCGGCCTTCTGGATCACCGCCGACCACTTGGCGATGTCGTCGGTCAGCCGCTTGTTGAGCGCTTCCGGCGTGCTGCCCTTGGCAACGATGCCCATGTCGTTCGCCTTCTGCTTGATGGCCGGGTCGTTCAGCACCTCGTTGAGCGCGGTGTTGAGCGTCTTGACGATGTCATCCGACACGCCCTTCGGCGCATAGATCGCGTTCCACGAGGTCGCCTCGAAATCGAGACCAGCGGCTTGCTTCACCGTCGGCACGTCCTTGAGATAGGTGACGGGGGTGAGACCCGAGGTCGCGAGCGGAATGAACTTCTTCGATTCCAGGCTCGGCCGCAGCGCCGCGTAGAACTCGACGCCGAGCTGGATGTCGTTGCGCTCCAGCGCGATGGAGACGTCGCCGCTGTTCTTGAACGGCACGATCGCGACATCGATGCCGGCCGTGGACTTGAACAGTTCGGCGCCGAGATTCTGGCTCGATCCGGCGGCGATGGTGCCGATGTTCAGCTTGCCGGGACTGGCTTTGGCAGCCTTGATGAAATCTTCCAGCGTCTTGTACGGCGAATTGACGCTCGAGACGAAGACGAGGTCGAAATAGCCCATGTTGCCGACGGGCCGGAAATCCTTGAGCGGGTCGAACGGCAGGCTCTTGAACAGGCCGACGCTGACCGCCGTGCCGTTCGAGAACAGCGCGAGCGTGTAGCCGTCGGGCGTCGCCTGCATCACCGAGCGCGCCGCCGTGATGCCGCCGGCGCCCGGCATGTTCTCGACCACAAAACGCTGGCCGAGCTTGTCGCCGAGCTTTTCCGCGACGAGGCGCGTGGTGACGTCCGCGACGCCGCCGGCGCCGAACGGCAGCACGATCTTCACCGGCCGCTCCGGATATTTCTGTGCGAGCGCGGGAGTCTGCGTGAACGCGGCGAGGCCGACAGCGAGCGCGGCGGTGAGCGCAACCATTCCCGTGAACTGACGCATGCGTGATCCTCCGGATGTCATGTCTCTGTCTCCTTTTGGTTGCGTCCGTTCTGTCCGCAAATGACGGACGACGCAAGAGCATGCGATATCAGGCATCATGCGCAAACGCATTGCGCTGCCACAATCACGATACCGGTGGGAGATCGCCCCGCGCCCATCCGGATTGTACCGCATCGCGGAAGTCGGCGAAGCGCCCGGCCGCGATCGCCTCGCGCATCCCGGCCATCAGCGTCTGATAATAGGCGATGTTGATCTCCGACAGCAGCATGCCGGCGAGCAGTTCATTCGCCTTCACCAGATGGTGCAGATAGGCGCGCGAATAGGTCCGCGCCGCCGGATGCGGGCAGTCGGGATCGAGCGGCCGGGGGTCGTCGGCGTGGCGGGCATTGGCGAGATTGACCGGCCCGAACCGGGTGAAGGCCATGCCGTGCCGGCCGTTGCGGGTCGGCATCACGCAGTCGAACATGTCGATGCCGCGCGCCACCGCTTCGATCAGATCGTCGGGCTTGCCGACACCCATCAGGTAGCGCGGCTTGTCGGCGGGCAACAGCGGCGTCACCTCCTCGACCACGCGCAGCATCACCGCCTGCGGCTCACCCACGGCGAGCCCGCCCACCGCGTAACCGTGAAACGGCATCGCCGTGAGCGCCGTCGCGCTCGCGGCCCGCAGCGCCGTATCGTCACCGCCCTGGACGATGCCGAACAGCGCGTGGCCTGCCGGCGCCGTCTCGAAAGCACGCACGCTGCGCTCGCCCCAGCGCAGCGAGAGCTGCATCGCGCGCTCCATGTCCTCGCGCGCCGCCGGCAGTTTCAGGCATTCGTCGAACTGCATGACGATGTCGGCGCCAAGCAGAAGCTGAATCTCGATCGAGCGCTCCGGCGTCAGCGTGACGTGCGCGCCGTCGATATGCGAGCGAAAGGTGACGCCCTGCTCCGTCAGCTTGCGCAGCGAGGCAAGCGACATCACCTGGAAGCCGCCGGAGTCGGTGAGGATCGGATGCGGCCAGTTCATGAATGTGTGCAGGCCGCCGAGCGCGGCGACGCGCTCCGCGCCCGGCCGCAGCATCAGGTGATAGGTGTTGCCGAGCAGGATCTCCGCGCCGGTCGCGCGCACCGCCTCGGGCTTGAGCCCCTTCACTGTCGCCTGGGTACCGACCGGCATGAACGCCGGCGTCTGCACGGTGCCGTGCGGCGTCGTGAACGCGCCGCGCCGCGCCATCCCATCGGTGGTGTTCAAGGTGAAAGAAAACGGTGCCGTCATCGTGCCGCAGGATATAGCAGACAGGCGTCGCCATACGAATAGAAGCGATAGCCGTCGGCAATGGCGTGGGCATAGGCGCTGCGGATGCGATCCAGACCGGAGAATGCCGCCACCAGCATGACCAGCGTCGATTTCGGCAGATGGAAATTGGTCAACATCAGGTCGGTCGCCTTGAAGCGATAGCCGGGCGTGATGAAGATCGCGGTCTCGCCCTCGAACGGCGCCACGGTGCCATCCTCGGCCGCGGCACTCTCGATCAGCCGCAGCGCGGTCGAGCCGACGGCAACGATCCGGCCACCGGCCTGGCGCGCCGCATTGAGCGCCGCCGCCGTCTCCGCCGAGACCGTGCCCCATTCGGAATGCATCTTGTGCGCATCGGTGTCGTCGACC
The DNA here is from genome assembly GCA_019635575.1 of Pseudolabrys sp. Taxonomy (GTDB): domain Bacteria; phylum Pseudomonadota; class Alphaproteobacteria; order Rhizobiales; family Xanthobacteraceae; genus Pseudolabrys. The sequence goes on from JAHBZF010000051.1 coordinate 23,112, forward strand.
TTCACCGGCAGGAAGGTGCCGGCACCCACATGCAGCGTGACGTGATGGATCGAGACGCCGCGCGCCTTCAGCGCCGCGACCAGTGCATCGGTGAAATGCAGGCTCGCGGTGGGCGCGGCGACCGAGCCTTCGATCTTCGCGAACATGGTTTGGTAATCGCTGCGATCCTGCTCGTCGGGCGCGCGCTTGCCGGCGATATAAGGCGGTAGCGGCATGGTGCCGCGTTCCTCGATCGACTGATCGAGCACCGCGCCATGAAACGCGAACGACAGCGTCACCTCGCCGCCCTCGCCCTTCGCCTCGACCGTCGCGTCGAGCTGGTCGAGAAAGCACACCTTGCCCTCGGAGCCGAACCGCACCACGTCGCCGACCTCGAGCTTCTTCGCCGGCTTGACGAAGGCCAGCCAGCGCGAGCCGTCGAGCCGCTTGTGCAAGGTCGCCTCGATCGCCGGCTCGGTGGCGCGGCCGATGCGCCGCCCCGACAGCCGCGCCGGGATCACCTTGGTGTCGTTGATGACGAGAACATCGCCCGGTGCCAGCAGGTCCGGCAGATCGCGCACAATACGATCCGCCAACCCATCCGGCTTGACCACGAGCAGCCGCGCGCTATCGCGCGGCGACGCCGGCCGCAGCGCGATCCGCTCGGGCGGAAGCTCGAAATCGAACAGGTCTGTGCGCATGGTTCCAGGTTATCGCCGGGCTCACCGAGTGCCTATTGAATCGAGATGGCCGGGACAAGCCCGGCCATGACGATAATCTTGCAACTTTCGTCAGCTACCGGGCGGCTCACGCGCCCATGCTG
>JAHBZF010000052.1 GCA_019635575.1 Pseudolabrys sp.
GTGACGCCGCTCATCCGATGCTGCAATATCTCGCACAGGGCGCCTGCATGGCGACCGAGGATGCGGTGGTGCTGTCGGAATGCATCGCCGCAAAGCCCGACGACCTTCCGGCCGCCCTGCTCGACTACCAGCAACAGCGTTACTTGCGGACCGCGCGGGTGCAGATCATGGCGCGCGTCTATGGCGAGATTTACCACGCCCGCGGACCTTCGGCCGAGCTGCGCGACCAGATGCTCGGCGCGCGCACCAAGCAACAGGGCTTCGACGGCATCGCCTGGCTTTACGAGGGGCCTTAAGGCTCGTGGACTAAAGGCTCGCGGGCTAACTCGCCTTCTTGAGCGAAGCCCAGGCTTCCGCCGAATTGTCGGCCGGCCGGTCGAGATCGGCGTTCCAGGCGTCGTAGCCGTAGAGCCAGCTGGTATCGTAGCTGCCGTCCCTCATCCAGGTGTTGGCGCTGGAGAGCGCCTGCACCAGCGAGGTGCGCGGCTTGCGGTGCGCCTCGTAACGCCTGAACGCCGCCGGGATGTCCTCGCCGTTCACGTCGGCGACGCAGCGCGCCAGCACGGCGGCGTCTTCGATCGCGGTCGCGGCGCCCTGCGCCATATAGGGCGTCATCGGATGCGCGGAATCGCCGAGCAGCACGACGCGGCCGTCGCTCCAGCGCGACAGCGGCTCGCGCTCGAGGATCGCCCATTTGTGGCAGTCCGGGCAGGCGTCGAGCGTCGCGCGCACATCGGGATGGAATTCGCTGTAAGCGGCGCGCAACTCCTTCACGTCGCCCTTGGCGGACCAGGATTCCTTCGTCATCCACTCCGCCGACTCCGGCACGCTGGTGACGAAGTAGACCTCGCTCTTCGCTTTCGTCGTGTAGTAGATGACGATGTGACGGTCGCGCCCCCACCATTTGACGCGCGACGGCCCGAGATCGCGGTCCATCAGCGATGCCGGAAACACCGCGCGATAGGCGATGCGGCCCTTGTGGATCGGCGCATCGGGACCGACGACGATGTCGCGCACCAGCGAATGCACGCCATCGGCGCCGATCACCGCGTCGGCCGTGACCTTCGTGCCGTCAGCGAACGACAGCGTCACCTGCCCGCTCTTCTGGTCAAGACCGGTGAGCTGCTTGCCGAGATGGATGATCTCCGGCGGCAGCGCGGAGGCGAGCGCGTCATGCAGCTCGGCGCGGTGCATGCACAGATACGGCGCGCCGTAGAGCGCATCCGGCATCGGCAGCTCGCGTTTCAGTTCTCCGGTATAGCCGTCGCGGTTGAGATGCGAATAGGGCTGGAACGCCGCGGCACGCAGGCGATCCTCGACGCCGATGCCGCGCAGCACCTTCATCGAGTTCGGCATCATCTGGATGCCGGCGCCGATGCGGCCGAACCGCTGCGCCTGCTCGTAGACCTGCGGCTCGAAGCCCGCGCGGCGCAGCGTCGCCGCGACGGCAAGGCCGCCCATGCCGGCGCCGACGATAGCGATGGAAGGTTTTCTGGACATCGTCCGAGCCATGGCGTGTTCCTGATCGCGACGGCACAAGACTAGCAGCGCCGCCGCGCCACGGGCATCCGCAAATTTGCAGGTCTGTCCGCCTTGTGCGTAGAAATTTTCGCAATCCGAAATTCGCGCGGCGTGATCGGGCGCTTTCTGGACTTTCGCCGAAACCGCGGTCACGCTGCGATCCGCCGCATTCAGCATCCCGGGGCTATCATCATGCGCCGCTCTCTCACCGCTCTCCTTTTCGCCGCCGCACTCGTCGTCCTGACGCTGCCCACCGCCCATGCCGAACGCGTGACGGTGACGCATTGGGGCGTGCTGATGTACGGCGCGCCCTATGCCGTCGCGATCGACAAGGGCTTCTACAAGGAACAGGGCCTGACCATCGACGGCGTGCTGACCTCGCAGGGCGGCGGTACCACCATGCGGAACGTCATGGCGTCGGAACTACCCTATGGCGAGGTCGCCCTGTCGGCGGCGATCGCCGCGATGAAGCAGGGCATCAATCTCAAGATCATCCACACCGGCGTGCGCACCGCCGGCGAAATCCTGTGGGTCGCCGCGCCGGATAGCGGCATCAAGTCGGTGAAGGATCTCGACGGCAAGAAGGTGGCGATCACCGCGCCGAAATCGGTGACCGACATGCTGCTGGTCATGGTCGCGGCCAAGAACGGCATCAAGCCGCAGCCTGTCGTCGGTGGCGGCATCGGCGGCGGCCTGACCATGGTGGAGCACAAGGGCGTCGTCGCCGCGCCGGTGATGGACCCGGTGTGGTCGAAGGTGAAGGCGAAGTTCACGCCGGTGTTCATGGTCAAGGACGAACTGCCGCCGATGGTGCAGACCGTCGGCGTCACCACCACCGAATATGCCGCCGCCAACAAGGACAAGCTGCGCAAGCTGGTCGCCGCGCGTCGCAAGGGCGTCGAATTCATCTATGCCCATCCGGACGAGGCCGCGGCGATCGTCGCCAGACAGTATAATCTCGATCCGGCCATTACCCTCTCCTCGATCAAGAGTCTGATCGAGCTGAAATACTGGAGCGCCGGCGATTTCGAATACGACGGCATGGACAACATGGCGAAGGGCCTGCAGATCATCGGCGAGATGGACGGCAAGGCCGACTGGAGCAAGATCGTGGACGAAAGTTTCGTGAAGTGACCGACAAAGCCTCCCTATCGCTGGCGCAGCGCCTGAAACAGCCCGGCCTGATTTCCGCGCCGGGCGTGTTCGACATGGTGTCGGCCAAGATCGCCGACACCATGGGGTTCGATGCGCTGTACATGACCGGCTTCGGCGTGGTCGCCTCGCATCTCGGCCTGCCGGATGCGGGGCTCGCGACCTATTCCGACATGATCGGCCGCGTGCGCCAGATCGCCGGTGGCACGCGCACGCCGCTGATCGCCGACGGCGACACCGGCTATGGCGGGTTGCTCAATGTGGACTTCACCGTGCGCGGCTACGAGGATGCCGGCGCGCAGGCGATCCAGATCGAGGATCAGGAATTCCCGAAGAAGTGCGGCCACACGCCGGGCCGGCGTGTGGTGCCGCTCGAGGATGCGGTGCGCAAGATCAAGGTCGCGGCGGCGGCGCGCTCGTCGAAGGACTTCCTCATCATCGCCCGCACCGATGCACGGACCGCGCACGGTCTCGACGAGGCGCTGCGCCGGGCCGAAGCCTTCGTGAAGGCCGGCGCGGATATCCTGTTCGTCGAATCGCCGGAATCGGTCGAGGAGATGCAGAAGATCGGCCGGACGTTCGACGTGCCGCTGCTCGCCAATATGGTGGAGAGCGGCCGCACGCCGGTGCTGACGCGCCAGCAGTTGGAAGAGATCGGCTATCGCATCGCCATCTTTCCTGTGTCCGGCCTGCTGGCGATGGGCGCGGCATTGCGCGCGGTCTATGGCGAAATCCTCGCTACCGGCTCGAGCGCGAACTGGAACGGCGAGATGGACACGCTCGACCGCATGGCGCGGCTGATGGGCTTCGAGCGCGTCTGGGCGTTCGACAAGGAGAACGCGGAGATTTGAGCGTCAGGAACTCGCCGCCTCCGGCGCCGCCGCGCGGCCCCTCCCCGACGCCAGCCAGACGCCGACCAGGATCAAAGCCAGCCCGACGACGTGGAAGATACCGATCTGCTCGCCAAGCAACACCGACGCCAGGATCGCGCTGTAGAGCGGAATCAGGTGCATGAACGGGCCGGCGCGGTTGCTGCCGATCAGGTCGGTGGCGCGATTCCAGGCGGCGACCGAGAGGAAGCCGGGAAACAGCGCGACATAGAGCGCCGCGCCGATGGTGGCGAGATCGAACGCCGGCCGATAGCCGGTCTGATATTCCCACGCCACGAACGGCATGGTGCTCAACGCCGAGATCGAGGCGATGACGAAAGCAAACGACAGCCAGTGCATGTCCGGCCGCAGCCGCAGGCACGCGGCATAGACGCCGAACAGCACCATGTTGAAGACAATCAGCACGTCGCCGGTGTTGAATTCGAGTTGGGTCAGCGCGTGCCAGTCGCCGTGCGACAGGATCGTCAGCACGCCGATCAGCGATATCGCGAGGCCGATCATCTGCCGCGGCACGATATAGTCGCGAAAGATCAACCCTGCCGCCGCCACCATCGCCACCGGCGTCAGCGAGTTGAGCACCGAGACGTTGAGCGCGGAGGTGAGCTGCAGACCGACATATTGCAGCAGCGAGAACATCGTGCCGCCGGTGAACGCCAGAAACAGCAGCGACTTCCAGTGCGAGCGGATCACCGGCCAGTCGCGCCGGATGATCTCGCGGCAGAAGACGACCAGCAGCACCGTCGGCAGCAGCCAGCGCATCATCGATAGCCAATAGGGCGGCACATGGCCGGCCACCGCCCGGCCGACAATGTGATTGCCGGACCAGCTCAGGGTGGCGAACGCCGCCATCAGATAGGCGTTGTCGAAGAAAGAGAAAATCCGTTTCACGTCATACGGCGGAGCGGAAGCGCGCTAGGCAGGTCGTGATGACATCGTCCATCGGCCGCGACCACCAGTCGTTGGACAGGAGTTCGACCTCGACATAGCCGTTAAAGCCCTGCGCTTCAACCAAGGCGCGGATGGCCGGAATATCGGCGACGCCATCCCCCATCATGCCGCGGTCCAGCAGCAAATCACGGGTCGGGACCAGCCAGTCGCAGACATGGAAGGCCAGGATGCGCTCGCGCCCGGCGCGGGCGATCTGCGCCTTCAGCTCGAAATCCCAGTAGACGTGATAGACGTCGACCGCGAGGCCGAGCGCGCCGCTTTTGGCCGGGTCGAGCCGGTCGCAGATATCGAGCGCCTGGCGCATGGTGTTCACGCAGGCGCGGTCGGCCGCATACATCGGATGCAACGGCTCAAGGGCGAGCGGCATACCGGCCTTGCGGGCATAATCGAGGAGATAAGCGATCTCCTCCTCGACCATCCTGTGGGCGTCGGCAAGGTTCTTCGAGGGCGCGCTGCCCGGCCGCGAGAACTGCGGCAGGCCGCCGACCACCAGAACCAGACATGGCGCGCCGAGCGCCTTGGCCTCATCCACCGCGCGGCGGTTGTCGTCGCGCGATTCCTGCCGGTGCCCGGCGTCGGCGACGAACATGCCGCCGCGGCAATAACCGGACAGATCGAGCCCGGCACCCTTCACCGCCTTGACCGCACGGTCGAGCCCGACATCGGCGACCTGATCGCGCCACGGCGACACCGCGCGCACGCCATGGCGCGCGCAGGCGTCGACGATCTCGACGAAATTGCCCTGCTTGCGGACCGTCGCGGTGTTGAGCGAGAGCCAGCGGTGATCGGCCGAGAAGTCACGCATCAGGCATCGATGCCCCGCGTGGCGAGCACCGCGCGCATGCGCGCGACGGCGAGCGAAGGATCGCGCAGCAGACCCGCTTTGTCAGCCAGCCGGAAAATTTCCGCGAGATGCACCGCCGAGCGCGTGCTCTCCTGCCCGCCGACCATGGTGAAGTGGTCCTGATGCCCGTTGAGATAGGCCATGAACACCACGCCGGTCTTGTAGAAGCGGGTCGGCGCACGGAAGATCTGCCGCGACAGCGGCACGGTCGGTTCGAGGATCGCATCGAAGCCGGCGCGGTCGCCGGCCGCAAGCTTCGCCAGCGCGGCGGAGGCTGCCGGCGCGATCACGTCGAAGATGCCGAGCAGCGCATCGGAATGGCCTTGCGCATCGCCGGCGATCAGTTCCGCATAGTTGAAGTCGTCGCCGGTATACATCCGCACGCCCTTGGCAAGGCGGCGGCGCATGGCGATTTCCTTGTCCTTGTCGAGCAGCGAGATTTTCACGCCATCGACCTTGGCGGCGTGGTCGTTGATGATCGCGACCGCGGTGTTCATCGCCTGGCCGAGATCGGCCGAACCCCAGTAGCCCTTGAGCGCCGGATCGAACATGTCGCCGAGCCAGTGGATGATGGTCGGCTCGCGCAGCTGCGACAGGATGCGGCCATAGACCTTCGCATAGTCGTCCGGCCCCCTGGCGACCTGCGCGAGCGCGCGCGACGCCATCAGGATGATGCGCCCGCCCGCCGCCTCGATCGCCTCGACCTGCTCCTCGTAGGCGCGAATCACGTCATCGACCGACTTCGCATCTTCCGGCGCAAGATGATCGGTGCCGGCACCGGAGGCGATGACGCCCTGCCCCGGACCGCGCGCCAATTCACGCGCCTTGCCCGCCGCAACCGACCGCTGGATCAATTCCAGCGAATGCTTCCAGTCGACGCCCATGCCGCGCTGCGCGGTGTCCATCGCCTCGGCGATGCCGAGGCCGAGATCCCAGAGATGCTCGCGGAACGCCAGCGTGCGGTCCCAGTCGACGGCGATGCCGAGCCATGGATCGATATCCGCCAGCGGATCGGCCACCACATGCGCCGCCGCGTAGGCAACGCGGTTGAGCTTGCCCGACTGGCGCGCCGGAAAATCCTTCGGCTGCGACAGCGTGAAGCTCTCCAGGCTCCTGTCGGCGCGCGGCAGGCGCAGCGACAGGCTTTGCGGCGAGGTGACGTGGCGGTTCATGACGAGCCTCCGTTTCAGACCTTGAGCGCGGGAATGTCGATCCAGCGGCGCTCTTTCCAGCTCTGCAACGCGCATTCGACAAGCTGCACGCCCTTGGCGCCCTCGATCAGCGTATGCTTGTAGGGCGCGTTCTCCATCAGATGGCGGATGAACATCTCCCACTGGATCTTGAAGCCGTTGTCGGACGGCTGGTTGTCCGGCACGGTCTGCCATTCGGCGAAGAAATCCTCGGTGCGGCGCTCGTCCGGATTCCACACCGGGCGCGGCGTGCCCTGACGCGGCTGGATGAAGCAGTCGGTGAGCGTCGCCACCGCCGAACCATGGGTGCCGTCGACCTGGAAGGTGACGAGGTCGTCGCGATAGACGCGCGTGCACCACGACGAGTTGATGTGGGCGATCACGCCGCCTTCGAGCTGGAACGTGGCATAGGCCGCGTCGTCCGCCGTCGCCTTGTATTTCTTGCCGTTCTCGTCCCAGCGTTCCGGAATATGCGTCGCGCCGAGACAGGTGACGCTCTGCACTTCGCCGAACAGGTTATCGAGCACGTAGCGCCAGTGGCAGATCATGTCGAGAATGATGCCGCCGCCGTCCTCGTCACGGTAATTCCACGACGGACGCTGCGCTTCCTGCCAGTCGCCCTCGAACACCCAGTAACCGAACTCGCCGCGCACCGAGAGCATGCGGCCGAAGAAGCCCGAGTCGCGCAGCATCTTGAGCTTGAGCAGGCCGGGCAGGAACAGCTTGTCCTGCACCACGCCGGTCTTGACGCCCTTCTGATCGGCGAGCTTCACCACCTTCATCGCCTCGGCGAGACCGGTGGCGATGGGCTTCTCGCAATAGATGTGCTTGCCCTTGCTGATCGCTTTTTCCAGCAGCGTCGGGCGCATCTGCGTCGTCGCCGCATCGAAGAACACCTCGTCGTCCTTGTTGTCGAGCGCCTTGTCGAGATCGGTCGCCCAGCGGGTGACGCCGTACTTCTTCGCCAGCGCCTCGACCTTCTCGGCGTTGCGGCCGATCAGGATCGGATCGGGCATGACGCGCGAGCCATCGGACAGAACGGTGCCGCCGGCGTTGCGGATGGCGACGATCGAGCGGATCAGGTGCTGGTTCATGCCCATGCGCCCGGTGACGCCGTTCATGATGATGCCGAGGCGGCGGGTACTCACGTCGTGAACTCCTGCGTTTTGATGTCGGTGACTGAAGTCTGCGCAATCGCTTCGGGCGGGACGCCGCAGGCGAAGCCCGGCACCGCCAGCGAACCGATCGCCAGCATGCCGTCCTCGATATGCAGGCGGATCGACCCGTTGCGTTCGCGATAGAAATCCGGATGCGCGGCAAGGAACGCCTCGCCCTCGGCGCGCGGCGCGCCGTCGAAACCATCGCCGTAATGATGGCCGTTACGCTCCACATGGGTGCAGCCGAGGAACGCGACCAGCGCGGTGTCCTGTTGCACGGCGAGCCCCGCCTGCGAGGTGAGGTCTTCCGCCGAGATGAACGTGCCGGGATGGACGCGCGTGCGCGCGGTGTTCAGGATCGACTTGTAGAGGCCCTTGCAGCATTTCGAGGAAATGCCGCGATAGCCGAGCGCGAGAGCGCGCGGGAACGTATCGTAGCCGTCGTCGGCCTCGTCGATGATGACGTTGACGCGCTCGCCGACCGCGCCGAGCGGGGTCTTCCAGGTCAATTCGCGCGGCAGCGGCTGCTCGATATAGAGCATGCGCTGCTGGAACGCCGCCAGCCGGGGCGCGGCCTGCAACATCTCGACCAGTTTCAGAAGCTGCGCCGGATCGGCATATTGCTCGTTGGCGTCGAGCGTCGCGCGATAATCGACGCCGAGCGGATCGAGCACGGCGGCCAGTTCCTCAAGCCGGGCGATATCGCGCTCCGGATCGCCGCGCAGCTTGATCTTGAAATAGCGGCAGCCCTGCTCGCGCACCACCGCGTCCAGAGTCTGCGCCGGATCGACCATGCCGACGGTATGGCGCACGGCAATGCGATCCGGCCGCTGACCGCCCGCGAGCACCGTGCGGATCGCGTCCTGATCGAGATCGGGCGTCAGCCGGGCGTCGAGCCCCATGACGTTGCGGGCGAGCCCCTCGAACACGTCCATGCCGAGCGCGCGCAGCAACGCATCGAGGATCGCCTTGTCGATCTCCGCCGGACCGAACACCGCCGCGAGCTGCGGCAGACCGGCCGCGGCGCCCGCGCGGATCTGCTTTGGATAGACGGCCGCATGCAGCGCGAAGGCCGACATCGGCTTCTTCTGGTCGAGATAGATGTCGCGCGCCAGCAGCAGCGACGTGCGCAACTGCTCGACGGCACCCTCGATGGTCAGCGCCGGATTCTTGTCGAACCACTTGGGCACCATCAGTTCGGCGGCGGCGCCCTCGATCCGCTCGCCGTCCACCTCGATATCGACATGGACGAACGCCTGCGCCGTGCCGGTGACCGTCACGTCGCCGAACCGGAACGGATGCGCGAACTGCGCATGCCGCTCGGTCAGGCGGATATCCTTGACGGTCAGGGTCGGTGTCATGTTTGCGAATATGCTTGCGACGATAGCTTGCGAACTCGGGCCTCGGCGGTCACGCCGCGTCGACCCTATTTTCCTAGTCGATATGCGCGTCGGAGAAATGCGCGCGGATCTTCTGGGTCATCTCGACGAAGCGCGGGTCCGCGAGCACGTCGAGCGTGCGCGGGCGCGGCATCGGAATCTCGTAGACGGCGGCGATCGCGCCGGGACGCGCGCTCATCACCATCACCCGGTCGGCAAGGAACACCGCTTCCGGGATCGAGTGCGTGATCAGCAACACGGTCTTGCCGGTCTCACGCTGGATGCGCTGCAGCTCGACATTCATCTTCTCGCGGGTCATGGCATCGAGCGCGCCGAACGGCTCGTCCATCAGCACGATCTTCGGATCGTGCACCAGCGCGCGACAGATCGAGACGCGCTGCTGCATGCCGCCCGATAACTGCCAGGGATATTTGCGCTCGAAGCCTTCGAGCCCGGTCATCTTCAACAGGTCGAGCGCGCGCCGCTCGTATTCGGCGCGCGGCAGGCCCTTCACCTCGACCGGCATCATCACGTTGGAGAGCACGTTGCGCCACGGCAGCAGCAACGCGGTCTGGAACACGATGCCGACATCGCGGTGCGGTTTGGTGATGGCCTTGCCTTCGACCACCACCTCGCCGTCGCTCGGCTGCAACAGGCCGGCGAGCATCTTCAGCAACGTGGTCTTGCCGCAGCCGGACGGGCCGACGATCACCACGAATTCGCCTTCGGCGACCGTGAAATCGATCGGCTTGAGCGACGGCACGTCGCCGTCGCGCGTCCGGTAGGTCTTGGAGACGCCCCGCATCTCGATCACGGGGCGTCGCTGGTCTGCGGCTGTGTCCACGAGCTTCAATGTCCGCGCGGCCATCGTCACCTCTCAGCTACCGCTGCCCGCGGGCAGATACTGGTTGGTGTAATAGGTCTTGTAGTCGGCCTTGGCCTTGGCATCGAGACCGCCGTATTCGACCATCACGTCCACCGTGTCCTTCATGTTGGCGTCGGAGACGTTGAACGGACGGTTCTTCTTGCCGGCCGGATCCTTGTAGAGCGGGATCGTCAGCTCGAAGCCTTGAGTCAGCGTGTCGATCTTGCCGCCCTTCGGATTGGCATTGAGGATCGCCTGCGCCGCGTCCTTCGGATGCTTCGAGGCCTCCTCGAGCGACTTGGTCGCCGCCGCCATGAAGCGCTTGGTCAGGTCGGCGTTGTCCTTGAGCCAGTCCTTGTTGACGATGATGCCCGACGACACCAGGTTGACGCCGTAGTCGGCGAACTTGATCGGGAACACGTCCTTGCCGGTCGCGTCCTTGATCTTCATCGACTGGTCCATGACGTAGCCGAGCAGCAGATCGGCCTGGCCGTTGATCACCGCGTTGAGCTTGGTGGTCGCGTCGCCCGACACGGTCTTGAAGTCGGATTCCTTGAGGCCGGTCTTCTTCAGGAACAGCGGCCAGATCTGCGACATCGAATCGCCCGGCGTGGTGGCGACGGTCTTGCCCTTGATGTCGGCCGGCTTCTTGATGTTCTTGTCGGCAAAGCCCATCGCCGACATCGGGTTGGTCTGCAGCGCGACGCCGACCGCTTCCACCGGCGCACCCTTCACCGCGGCGCGCATCATCGTCGGCACGTCCACGTAACCGAACTGCACGGTCTTGGCGGCGACGACTTGCGTCACCGTGCCGGAACCGCGGCCTTCCTGGATTTCGAGATCGATGCCCGCATCCTTGAAGTAGCCCTTTTCCTTGCCGTAGTAGAACGGCGCGTGCTCACCATAGACATACCAGTTGAGCATCAGCGTCACCTTGTCCGCCGCAAAGGCCGGACCGGCGAGCAGAACGGCAAACAGGGCCGCCAAAAAGCCTTTCATTGTTTCCTCCTCCCGTTTTTCACTGTTATCGAATATCAGGCCGCAATAACGAGATCGTGGCGCTGGCTGGCGTGCCAGGGGATCATCATCCGCTCGATCAGATCGAGCACCCAGAACAACACCACGCCGATCAGCGACAGTACCACCAGCGCGGCGAACATCGTCGGCAGCTCGAAGTTACCGATCGAGCGTTGCAGCACGAAACCCAGACCATCGTTGGAGCCGACGAACTCGCCGACCACCGCGCCGACGACGGCAAGCGTGATCGACACCTTCAGCCCGGCGAAAATCGCCGGCATCGCGTGCGGGAACGCGACCATGCGGAAAATCTGTAAGCGCTTCGCTTCCATCGCACGGGCGAGATCGAGCATGTCCGGCTCGACCGACTTGAAGCCCTGCACCGCCGAGACGACCACCGGAAAGAACCCGAGCAGAAACGCCGAGAGCACCTTCGGCAACATGCCGAAGCCGAACCAGACGACGAACAGCGGCGCGATCGCGATCTTCGGGATCGACTGCGAGAACACCAGCAGCGGATAGACGTAGCTCTCGATGGTGCGCGAACCGGCGATCAGCACCGCGGCGGCGACGCCGAACACGGCGGAGAGCAAAAAGCCCTCGACGGTGGCGATGGTGGTCGGGATCGCCTGCCGCAACAATTGCGGCCAGTCGTTCCACAATGTCACCAGCACATCTTCGGGCTTCGGGATCTGATACGGCGGGATGCGGAACACGCGGATCGTCACGTCCCACAACACCACCAGAAACACCAGGAACAGAACCGGGCGCAGCCACGCTGCGTTCAGCAGCGTACCCAAACGCGACAGAGCGGATGGTCGTGCGGGCGGGTTCACAGCCATTGACGTTTCCTCCGAGCGACATGCGATTTTGCGACGATGATCGAAGGCGCGCTGGCCGGTCCGGCGCACGCCCGCGATGTCGTCGTCGTCTGCACCGTCATTCGCGACCGGCGCCTATCGCACTCCGCCGTCTGCGCGGCGTTTTAACTCACTGGTTAAATTCTAGGAGCTTCGCCACCCCCGCGTCAAGCGCATCGTCGCGCGGCGCAAGCGAGGCCCGGAACAGTTCCTTGATATGCGCGAGCCGGGCGGATTTCGCAGCGGAATCAAGCATATCCGCGCCGAAAATCACCGTCAGGGTGTGGCTGTTCGAGACATAGAACCAGCACAGGCTGGCGATCGAAATATACAATTGCACCGGGTCGATGCCCTTGCGCAGCGTGCCGTCGGCCTCGCCGCGCCGCAGGATCGCGCGGATCATGCCGACGAACGGCGAGTGCAGATCCTTGATGTGGCGCGAGCGGCGCAGGAACGCGCCACGGTGCAAATTCTCCGTGGAGAGCAGCGCCAGAAATTCCGGATGATCGAGATAATACTGCCAGGTGAATTCGAGGAGCCGCACCAGCGCATCGATCGGCGCCAGCGCCTCCAGGTTCAATTCGCGCTCGGCCGCACGGATGCTTTCGTAAGTGCCGACCAGCACTTCGAGATAAAGATCGTCCTTGTTGCCGACGTGATAGTACAGCATGCGCTTGTTGGCGCCGGCGACCCGCGCAATGCGGTCGATGCGCGCGCCGCTCAAGCCGTGATTGGCGAACTCCGCCGTCGCCGCCTCGAGGATGCGCTTGCGCATGCCCTCGGGATCGCGCTGCCAGCCCACACGCTTCGCTGCCGCGCGGCCACGGCGCGGCGCGGCTTTGCGCGTTGAAGCCTTCTGCTTTTTGCTCTTGTCGGCGCTCATCGCGAGATCTCGTCGTTGCGGGCGGGTAGCACTTTACCCCAGCCGGCTGCGACGAGATAGCGCGCCGTTCACACCTGCAGATAACGCTGGCGGATGCTGTCGTCAGCGATGAGCGCGGCCGAGGCGCCGGACCACACCACATAGCCCTTCTCGATCACCACATGGCGGTCGGCGAGCTTGAGCAATGCGTCGAGATGCTTATCGACCAGCAGGATCGATTGCCCCTCCGCCTTGAGTTGCGCGAGACAGTTCCAGATTTCGTTGCGGATCAGCGGCGCCAGACCTTCCGTCGCTTCATCGAGGATCAAGAGCTTCGGATTGGTCATCAGCGCACGGCCGACCGCGAGCATCTGCTGCTCGCCGCCGGAGAGTTGCCCGCCGAGGCTGGCGCGGCGCTCGGCCAGCTTCGGGAACAGTTTGTAGACCGCCTCACGGGTCCAGCGCGCCGGTTTTCCACGCGCGGCCGCGGTGGCGATGAGGTTTTCCTCGACCGTCAGCGTCGGAAAAATCTGTCGCCCTTCCGGCACCAGGCCGATGCCGGCCTGCGCGACGCGATACGGCGGCAGGCCGGTGAGCGCGACGCCGTCGAACACCGCGCGGCCGCCACGCGCCGGCAACAGGCCCATCAGCGTGCTGATGGTCGTCGTCTTGCCCATGCCGTTGCGACCGAGCATCGTCACGATCTCGCCGTCGCCGACCGCAAAGCTGATGTCGAACAGCACCTGCGCGGGACCGTAACCTGCCTGCAACATCTCGATGGTCAGCATGGCCTATCCCTCACGCCATCTCGTCGCCGAGATAGGCCGCCACCACCTGCGGATTGCCGCGCACCTCGTCGGGCGTGCCGCAGGCGAGCACGCGGCCATAGATCAGCACGGAAATGCGGTCCGCCAGTGCGAACACGGCGTTCATGTCGTGCTCGACCAGCACCATCGGGAAGCGGCCCTTGAGCCGCTGCATCAACGCGATCAGCTTCTCGGATTCGTCGCGGCCGGTGCCGGCCATCGGCTCGTCGAGCAAGAGCAGCTTCGGCTGCATCGCCAGCGCGATGGCAAGCTCGAGCGCGCGCTTCTCGCCGTGCGAGAGATAGCCGGCCAGCACCTTGGCGCGCGGCTCAAGTCCGACTTCGGCCAGCGCCGCGAACGCCTGCTCGTTGAGCGCGGTTTCACCCGCCGCATCGCCGGTGAACCGGAAGCTCGAGCCGTGGCGGGCCTGCGCCGCCAGCGCGACATTCTCCAGCACCGAGAAACCCGGCAGGATCGAGTTGATCTGGAACGACCGCGCCAGGCCACGCGCGGCGCGCTCATAGACCGGCAGCGCGGTGACGTCCTCGCCGGCGAACAGGATGCGGCCCGCGTCGGGCGCCAGCAGACCGGAAATCTGATTGATCAGCGTGGTCTTGCCGGCGCCGTTCGGGCCGATCACCGCATGCAGTTCGCCCGGCATCACCGTCAGATCGACATTGTCGGTGACGCGCAGACCGCCGAAATTCTTGCACAACCCTTCGAGTTGCAGCGCCGGCGTCATGGCTTGATCACTCATGACGCCCGCTCTCGTTCGATATGCTCTTGCGTGTCATGTCGCGCAGTTGCGCGATGACGCCACCGAGACCGCGCGGGAAGAACAGGATCAGCAGAACGAGCAGCGGGCCGAAGATCACCTTCCAGTGCTCGGTGAGATTCGACAGCCATTCCTCGCCGACGAGGAATACGACCGTGCCGAGGATCGCGCCGTAGAGCGAACCCATGCCGCCCATCACCAGCATGATGATCAGTTCGCCGGACCGCTGCCACGACATATAGGCCGGGCTGACAAACTCGGTCGCGTTGGCGAGCAGGAAACCGGACAGGCCGCCGAGCATGCCGGCGATCACATAGGCCATCAACTGATAGCGGAACACCGGATAGCCGAGCGTCTCCATCCGCACCGGATTGTCCTTGGCGCCGCGCAGCACGCGGCCGAACCGCGAACCGACGATGGCGCGACACAGAACGAACACGCCGATCAGCGCCGCCAGCACGACATAATAGAAAACGAAGTCGCTGCGAAACGCATCGAACCCAAAGACGGTGCTGCGCGACGACAGCGTCAGCCCGTCGTCGCCGCCATAGGGCGCGAGCGAGCTTGCGGTGAAATAGACCATCTGGCTGAACGCCAGCGTGATCATGATGAAATAGACGCCGCGCGTGCGCAGGATCACGAGACCGGTCAGCCACGCGAACAGCGCCGACACCGCCAGTGCCGCCGGCAGCGCGATCAACGTATCGCCGATGCCGTGCGAGGCGAGAATGCCGGCCGCGTAAGCGCCGAGACCGATGAAAGCGGCGTGGCCGAACGAGATCATCGCGCCGTAGCCGACCAGGAGATCGAGCGCGATCACGGCGATCGCCATGATCATCACCCGCGTGGCGATGCTGAGGATGTAGCTCTCGGTGCCGAGGCCGGCGAACGGCACCACGGCGAAGCCGAGGAAAATCGCCGCCGGGATGACAAAGCCGGTAAACGAACGCCAGTCCGCGACTTCGGCCAGGGTCGTCGCCGCGTTGCTCGCGGACGCGCCATCGCGCCGCCCCTTGGCCGGAAACAGGCCGGCCGGCCGCGCATAGAGCACCACCGCCATCAACAGATAGATCAGCATCGAGGCGAGCGCCGGGCCGACCGTGCGCGCCGGCGACGGCCCCATGAACAGCCGCAGGATATCGACCGCGAACGAGCGGCCGAGCGTATCGACCAGACCGATCAGCAAGGCGGCGACGAACGCGCCGCGGATCGAGCCGATGCCACCGATGACGATCACCACGAAGGCGAGGATCAGCACGGTATCGCCCATGCCCGGCTCGACCGACAGGATCGGCGCGATCATGATGCCGGCGAAGCCCGCGAGCATGGCGCCGAAGCCGAACACCACCATGAACAGCCGGCGGATATTGACGCCGAGCGCCGACACCATCGCCGCATTGGTGGCGCCCGCGCGCACCAGCATGCCGGTGCGGGTGTAGGTGACGAGGACGTAAAGAAGCCCGGCGACGGCAAGACCGGTCGCGATGATGACGACGCGCCACATCGGATAAAGCTGGCCGGTGGGCAGCGCCAGCATGCCGGACAGCGCCTGCGGCATCGGCAGCGTCAGCGGCGCCGCGCCCCAGAGCAGTTTCACGCCGCTGTTGAGGAACAGAATGATGCCGAAAGTCGCGATCACATGATCGAGGTGATTGCGCTGATACAAATGCCGGAAGATCGCGAATTCCAGCACCAGGCCGAACGCGAGCGCGACGACGAGCGCGAGCAGCAGCGCGGCGACGAAACTGCCGGTCATGGCGTAGAACATCACGGCGAGATAGGCGCCGAGCATGTACTGCACGCCGTGCGCGAGGTTGATGAAATCCATCACCCCGAACACCAGCGTCAGCCCCGCCGCGATCAGAAACAGCAGGACGCCGAGCTGCAGCCCGTTGAGAAGCTGAACGACAAAGAGAGAAAGGGACATATCGGAAGCTGCGCCATCACCCGGAAAGACCCGCCACTCGCTGGCGGGCTTTCAATGGGCGACGGTCCTGCTCTTGCCCGTCATCCTGCGAGGCTCGGCGCGATGCGCCTCGCCCCCTCAGGATGACAGCAGAGAGCGATGCCTCACTTCATCTTGCAATCCTTGACGTGCGGATCGGCGTAGTTCGAGAACACCTTCTGCACGATCTCGGTCTGGTACTTGCCGTCGGCGCGCTTCGCCACCTTCACCTGGTAGAAGTCCTGGATCGGGTAGTGGTTGGTGTTGAACTTGAACGGGCCGCGCGGCGACTTGAAGTCCGCCTTCATCAGCGCGGCGCGCAGCGCCTCCTTGTTCTTGGTGTCGCCCTTGGTCTGCTTCAGCGCGCTGTCGATCAGGAGCGCCGCGTCATAGCCCTGCATGGCGTAGCCGCCGGGGACCGCGCCATATTCCTTCTCGTAAGCCGCGACGAACGCCTTGTTCTGCGGATTGTCGAGATTGGGCGCCCAGTTCGCGCCGCCGAAGAAGCCAAGCGCGGCATCCTGCTGCGCCGGCAGCGTCGATTCGTCGACGGTGAAGGCGGACAGGAACGCCATCTTGTCGGCGAGACCGGCCTGACGGAACTGCTTGACGAAATTCACGCCCATGCCGCCCGGCAGGAACACGAACACCGCGTCCGGCTTGGCGGCGGCGATCTTCGACAGTTCGGCCGAATAATCGAGCTGCCCGAGCGGGACATAGATTTCGTCGACCACCTCGCCCTTGAAGTAGCGCTTGAAGCCGGCGAGCGAATCCTTACCCGCCGGGTAGTTCGGCGCCATGATGAACGCCTTCTTGAAGCCCTTGTCCTGCGCGTATTTGCCCATCACCTCGTGGTTCTGGTCGTTCTGGTACGAGGTGACGAAGAAGTTGGCGTTGCAGTCCTTGCCGGCGAAGTTGGAGGTGCCGGCGTTGGGCGAGATCAGGATGGTGCCGCTCTCGGTCACCGGCTTCATCATCGCCACGAGGATGTTGGAGAAGATCGGACCGACAACGAAATCGACCTTGTCGCGATCGACCAGCGCCTTGGCCTTGGTCACGGCGACGTCGGGCTTGAGCTCGTCGTCCTGCACGATCACTTCGGTCTCGCGGCCGCCGAGCTTGCCGCCGAGCTGCTTCACACCGAGCTGGAAGCCATTGCGCGCCTGCTGGCCGAGCACGGCCGGCGGACCGGACAGCGTGACCAGCACGCCGACCTTCAGCTTATCCTGCGCCACCGCGCCGGATGTCGCCGCGGCGATGCCGCCAACCGCGACTGCCGTCGCGAAAAATACCGTCGAAAGCCCCTTCATGGTGTTCCCCTCCTCTGGCCTATGCCGCGCGCCATTGCCAAACCCGTCCGCAGGACGGGCTTTGTCAAACCGCCGCCATGGGGTTATTTTAGGTTTAAAGTAAAGCCGCTGTGAAGCCTCTTTTTCGGCCCCGGCGGCGCGGCATTTACGTTGACGTGAAAAAAGCCCCATCGCCATACCGCGCAGCAGCGTCAGGACGCGGCTTTCGTGATTGAATGACGGGGATGAACGAGGGAGTGCGAGCGCGATGCAGCCAATGAACGCCGGCGTCACCAAGGCCAATACCGGCCTCGACGGGATCGTCTGGAATATTCTCGGCCAGACCTATGTGCCAAAGCAGTTGAGCGAGAACTCGTTCGCCTGGCACGCGACCTTCCCGCCCGGCACCTTCGTGCCGCCGCACATTCATCCGACCCAGGACGAGTTCATCTACATGCTGGAAGGCAAGATGGACGCGGTGATCGACGGCAAGGAATTCATCGCCACCGCCGGCGACGTCATCAAGCTGCCGATGAACATCCCGCACGGCCTGTTCAACAAGTCGGATCAGGTCATCAAGTGCTTCTTCTGGGTGACGCCGACCCGCAAGCTCTATGACCTGTTCTGGGCGATCCACTCCATGAAGGAGCAGAACCCGCCGGACGTGGTCGCGCTCTCGGCCAAATACGAGATCATGTTCCTGCCGCCACCGGAGTGAGCGGCGTCCATCAACCGATACACAAAAGGCGCGGCGATGATCGCCGCGCCTTTTGCATGTTGATGTCGGGACAGCGCTAGATCGTCTGATTGTACTTGCCGACTTCCGGATGGGTCCGCAGCACGTCATCGACCGCCTTGAACATGTCGCGCATGCGCCCTTCCGACACCGGACTTTCGACCACCACCACCAGTTCCGGCTTGTTGGACGAAGCGCGCACCAGGCCCCAGCTTCCGTCCTCGACGGTGACGCGCACGCCGTTGACGGTGACGAGATCGCGGATCGCCTGACCGCCGACCTTCTCACCCTTCGCCTTCGCCGCCTCGAAGTGCTTCGTCACCTGTTCGACGATGCCGTACTTCTTCTCGTCGTCGCAGTGCGGCGACATGGTCGGCGAACCCCAGGTCTTCGGCAACGCATCCTTGAGATCGGCCATGCTCTTACCGGGATTGCGGTCGAGCATGTCGCAGACCGCCAGTGCCGAGACGAGGCCGTCGTCATAGCCGCGCCCGAACGGCGCGCGGAAAAAGAAGTGACCCGATTTCTCGAAGCCGACCAGCGCGCCCAGTTCGTTGGTGCGCCGCTTCATGTAGGAATGGCCGGTCTTCCAGTATTCGACCTTCGCGCCGTTCTTGCGCAGCACCGGGTCGGTGACGAACAGCCCGGTCGATTTCACGTCGACCACGAACTGCGCGCCCGGATGCAGCGCGGAAATATCCCGCGCCAGCATCACGCCGATCTTGTCGGCGAAAATCTCCTCGCCGTGATTGTCGACCACGCCGCAGCGGTCGCCGTCGCCGTCGAAGCCTAAACCCACATCGGCCTTGCTGGCGAGCACGGCGTCGCGCATCGCATGCAGCATTTCCAGATCTTCGGGGTTCGGATTGTAGCGCGGGAAGGTGTAGTCCAGATTGGTATCGAGCGGCACCACCTCGCAACCGATCGCTTCCAGCACCTTCGGCGCGAACGCGCCGGCGGTGCCGTTGCCACAGGCGCACACCACCTTGATCCGGCGCTTGAGCTTCGGCCGGTTGGTCAGATCGGCGATGTAGCGATCCGGGAAGTTTTCGTGGAATTGGTACGACCCGCCGCCTTTGAGATCGAAGCGCGCGTTGAGCACGATGTCCTTCAGCCGCGTCATCTCGTCGGGACCGAAGGTGAGCGGCCGGTTGGCGCCCATCTTCACGCCGGTCCAGCCATTGTCGTTATGCGATGCGGTGACCATGGCGACACACGGCACGTCGAGATCGAACTGCGCGAAATAGGCCATCGGCGTCATCGCCAGGCCGATGTCGTGCACCTTGCAGCCCGCCGCCATCAGCCCGGAAATCAGCGCCATCTTCACCGACGCGGAATAGCCGCGAAAATCATGCCCGGTGACGATCTCCGGCTTGACCCCGAGTTCGCGGATCAAGGTGCCGAGCCCCATGCCGAGCGCCTGCACGCCCATCAGGTTGATTTCTTTTTCCAGGAGCCAGCGCGCGTCGTATTCGCGGAAGCCGGTCGGCTTCACCAGCGGCGTCGACTCATAGGCATAGGTATTGGGCGACAGCGCGTGCCGCGGCTTCGGAAACATCAATGACCTCGGGAAATGCTCGGATGGATCAACAGGACACAGCTTAGGCCCGGATGCCCGGAAAAACAGCCGGGATTATGGCGGGCCGGGGCGCGGCACTACTGGGTAAGGATGAGCTTGCCGCCCGCCACCTCGAACCGCTTGAGCTTCGACAGATAGCTCATGCCGAGCAGGTTGGTCGACAACGCCGCGTCCGGCAACACGATCGCCGCGACGTCGCGCGCCTTGATCGAGCCGATCTCGACGCTGTCGAGTTGCACCCGCGCGCCGAGGATGATGCCGTTCGCGGTGGAGATGCGCGCGGTGTAATCGCCCTTCGCCGGGCGGTGGCCGATGCGCGCGGCGTCGCTTTCCCGCAACGCCACCACCGACGCGCCGGTGTCGACCACAAACGGGATGCCGGCGCGGCCATCGACCCGGCCATCGGCATGGAAGTGGCCGCCGTCACCGCGGGCGAGAACCATCTCGCCGTAATAGGCAGCCGCGCCCGGTGCCGCCGGCTTGGGGGATGGAGTCACATTGGCCATCGCCGCCTTCGGATTCATGAACTTGTCCGAATACTTGCCGACCAGCACGCCCGACAGGACGAGCACGATGGCAGCGAACAGCACGATCTGGCGCATGGACATGATCCGCGGGCGTCATCCGGTGATCCGGGCTTGCCTGATCAACCATAGCCACAGGAAATGCCCGATTAATGAACGAACTGGATCGGCCGGGATGGTCACCGCCGGGTTAAACGATCCCGTCAAATGGAAAAGGTCACGTCCCGCGCGGTTTCGCCCGGCGGGTCGCCGGGGCCGTGGTCGGATCGTCCGGCCAGGGATGGCGCGGGTAGCGGCCACGCATCTCGGTCTTCACATCGGCGTAGCTGCCGCGCCAGAAGCCCGGCAGATCGCGCGTCATCTGCACCGGGCGGTGCGCCGGCGACAGCAACTCCACCAAGAGCGGCACGCGGCCACCGGCGACCGCCGGATGCCGCGTCAGGCCGAACAGTTCCTGCACGCGGATCGACAGCTTCGGACCCTCGGCGGTCTCGTAGTCGATCGGCACGCTCGATCCCGACGGCGCATCGAAATGCGTCGGCGCCTCGGCATCGAGCCGGCGGCGCAGTTGCCACGACAGCAACGCCATCACCGCGTTCGCGAGATCGTCGCCGCCGACCTGTCCGAGCGAGGTCTTGTCCATCAACAAAGGTTCAAGCCAGTCGGCGCGCGCCGCGGCCAAACCCTGATCGGACAGATCGGGCCACTCGTCGCCCTCGGCCTGACGGAGAAACATGACGCGGTGCCGCCATTGCAGCAGCGCCTTGCTCCACGGCAGGCGATCGAAGCCGGCCGCGATCAGACCGTCGGCGAAAACGCGCGCGGTGTCGGACGATGGCGTCACCGGCATCTGCCGGTCGGTCAATGCCAGCGCGCCGAGCCTTCGCCCGGAGCGCGCGCGCAACGCCATGGCGCCGGCGTCGAACGTCACGTCGTCACGGCTGACGATCTGACCGGCGAAATCCGCTTCGATTTCCACCGCCGTGATCGCCGCGGCAAGCCGGATGCGCGACTGCGCCGCCGTGCCGGTGAGATCGGCGGCGACGACGAACGGCTCGCGCGCCAACGGCGACGCCGGATCGACGATGCCGCCACGACCGTTGGCGAGCAGGAACGCACCGTTGCCGCCTCCACGATTCTTCGCCACGCGATCCGGATAAGCCAGCGCAAGCAGCGCGCCGGGTGAAACGTGACCCCCGCTCTGCCCTGATACGCGGCTACCGTCGGCCCACCGCGCCGCCATCGCCCGTGCATCGCGCGCGCGCGCGGACCTGTCGGAGCGGAAACGGTCGAGCCGGTGCGCGAGATCGATATCGTCACCGCCAAGGCCACGCTCGGTGAGGATCGCGGCGATCTCGGCGGCATCGCGGCCGGCCCCGCGCGCGGCGGCATCGACCACCATGCGCGCCAGCCGTGGCGGCAGCGGCAGACGGCGCAGCCGCTGGCCCTCGTCGGTGATGCGGCCATCGGCGTCGAGCGCGCCGAGCGTCGTCAGCAACGCACGCGCTTCCGTGAGCGCCGCGACCGGCGGCGGATCGAGAAACGGCAGCGTCGCCGGATCGCTGACGCCCCATTGCGCGAGATCGAGCAGCAGCGGCGAGAGATCGGCCGCAAGGATTTCCGGCCGGGTGAACGCGTCGAGCGCGCCGGTCTGCGGCTCGTCCCATAAACGGTAGCAAACGCCGGGCTCGGTACGACCGGCACGGCCACGCCGCTGATCGGCAGCGGCGCGTGACACCCGCACGGTTTCGAGCCGTGTCAGCGCCACATCCGGCTCGTAGCGCGGCACGCGCGCAAGGCCACTGTCGATGACGACGCGCACGCCCTCGATGGTCAGCGAGGTTTCGGCGATCGAGGTAGCCAGCACCACCTTGCGTTTGCCGGGCGGCGCGGGATCGATGGCGCGGTCCTGATCGCGCGCGTCGAGCGCCCCGTATAGCGCGACGATATCGACCGCCGGATCAATCACACGCTCGCGCAGCAAGGTCTCGGCACGGCGGATTTCGGCGGCACCGGGGAGGAACACGAGAGCAGAACCGGTATCGGCGCGCAGCGCGCGCAGCACCGCATCCGCCACCTGCGGCTCGATCCGCTCGCGCGCGTCGCGGCCGAGATAACGCGTCTCCACCGGGAACGCGCGGCCCTCGCTCTCGACCACCGGCGCATCGCCGAGCAGAGCCGCGACGCGCGCGCCGTCGAGCGTCGCCGACATGGCGACGATCCGCAGATCCTCGCGCAAACCCTGCTGTGCGTCGCGCGCCAGCGCGAGACCGAGATCGGCGTCGAGCGAGCGTTCATGAAATTCGTCGAACAGCACCGCGCCGACGCCGGTCAATTCCGGATCGTCGAGGATCAGCCGCGTGAAAATGCCCTCGGTGATCACCTCGATGCGCGTCGCCGCCGAGACTTTCGAGCCGAACCGCACGCGCAGGCCGACGGTACGGCCGACATCTTCACCTAACGTCGACGCCATGCGCGCGGCGGCGGCACGGGCGGCGAGCCGGCGCGGCTCCAAAATAAGGATCTTGCGGCCATCGAGCCACGGCTCATCCAGCAGCGCCAGCGGCACGCGCGTGGTCTTGCCGGCGCCGGGCGGCGCCACCAGCACCATGGCGTTGCGCGCGCGCAGCGCCGCCGCGATGTCGGGCAGCACCGCGTCGATGGGAAGGGACGTCGGAAACGGCTGCATGCGGCTCACCCGCGCGGGCGGCCCACGCTTTCGTAGACGAAGCCGTGCTTCGCCACGTCCGCCGCGCGATAGATGTTGCGCAGGTCGACCAGCACCGGCTGCGCCATCACCGCCTTCAATCGCGCGAAGTCGAGCGCGCGAAACTGTTCCCATTCGGTGACGATGACGAGCGCGGCGGCGCCCTCCGCGCAGTCATAGGCATCGCGGCAATAGACGACGTCGCCGATCTCGGCTTTGGCCTGCTCCATGCCGGCCGGATCGTAGACCCGCACCGCCGCTCCCATGTCCTGCAGCGCGCGGATGATCGGGATCGACGGCGCTTCGCGCATGTCGTCGGTGTTCGGCTTGAACGTCAGACCGAGCACGGCGACGGCCTTGCCACGCACGTCGCCGCCGAGCGCGCTCTGCACCTTGCGCGCCATCGCCCGCTTGCGCGTGTCGTTGACCGTCTGCACCGCCTCGACGATGCGCATCGGCGTGTCGTGGTCCTGCCCGGTCTTGAGCAGCGCGAGCGTATCCTTGGGGAAGCACGAGCCGCCATAACCGGGGCCTGCGTGCAGGAATTTCGAGCCGATCCGGTTATCGAGGCCGATGCCGCGGGCGATGTCCTGCACGTC
>JAHBZF010000053.1 GCA_019635575.1 Pseudolabrys sp.
CAAGGGCTTATGGAGGGCGTGCCGCCCCGCGTGGGCCTGTATCGCCTGTTCCACGCCATCTGGCAGTCGGGCGCGGAACATTATGACGACACCGTCGAGGCGGGGGGCCAGACCGGAGGTCAGGCCGGGGGCAAAACCCCCGAAAGCCGCCTGAAGTCCCTGTCGGCCTCCAAGCGGGCCGCCCTGCTGCTGACCGCCGTGGAAGCTTTCAGCCTGGAAGAGGCCGCCTTCATCATCGACGAGGCCCCGGAGGAGGTGGAAGCCGCCATCCTGGGGGCGCAGAAGACCATCGACAGCCAGCTCGCCAGCAAGGTGCTGATTATCGAGGACGAACCCATCATCGCCATGGACCTGGAGAATCTGGTCACCGAACTGGGCCACAAGGTGGTGGCGGTCGCCGCCACCAAGGACGATGCGGTGGCCAAGGCCAAGTCCGAACGGCCCGGCCTGGTGCTGGCCGATATCAACCTGGGCGAAGGCGGCAGCGGCATTGACGCGGTCAGCGAAATCCTGTCCAGCTTCGACATTCCGGTGATCTTCATCACCGCCTATCCGGAACGCTTCCTGACCGGCGAGCGGCCGGAGCCGGCGTTCCTGATCGCCAAGCCGTTCCAGCCCTCGACGGTGTCGGCGGTGCTGAGCCAGGCGCTGTTCTTCGAGCGCAATGCCAAGCGGCGCGAGCGCCGCGCGTCCTGAGCGCGCACACGCAAACAAAAACGCCGCGCGTTGCGCGGCGTTTTTTATTGGGTAGCGGCGGCACGGGTCAGGGGATCGGCGATTTCTTGCCGGCCATGAAGCCGACCATCGCCGCCTCCAGCAGCATCGCGATCTGCGCGTTGCCGGGTGCATTGAGGAAGCCGGCGATCTGCTCGCGTTGCGCGCTGCGCTTGCGGCGCGTTGCCCAGAGCGTCCCGATAATCACCAGCATGACTGCGGCATAGCCGAGGCCCACCCAGAGCCGGGCTTCGACCGGCGTATAGAGCATTTCAAGCTTGAGCATCGCCGCGACGGTCAGATGATACAGCGCGACGAGGCCGAGCAGAGCCGCCAATGCGACGCCGCCGGCCCGCCACAGCATTCGTCCGAACAATTCGCCGACAATAGCCCCTGTCAGATCGCCGAGCCGCATGGGACCCCCCGCTGGTGTTCGGCGGAGTTTAGCGACGCGACAAGCCGAACAGAAATCCGATGCCGGCGGCGACCGCGAGCATCACCAGCGGGCGCTGATCGACCTCTGCGGCCAGCCGCTTCACGGTATCGGAGCCGATCCGGCTCGCCTCATCGACGACCTTGTCGGACATCGTGTTCGCGCTCTCGCGCACGCGTGAGGTAATGCCCGCCAGTGCTTCGCTGACGAAATCCTGGATATCGCTTGCGCCGCCCTCGACTTCCTTTTTGCCGGCCGCGCCGAGGCGGCGCAGTCGCTTCTCGAGATCCTGCATCAGATCCTCGATCGCCGCGATCTCGTCGGCGGTGGCGGCGGAAATCTTCGAACGGGTACTCATGGAATCAACCTCGTGCGTTGGGATCACAGATGAAATTCTGCAAAGGAAATGCAGTGTTGCCGAAAAAGTTCCGCGCGCCGGTGACGCGTGGGCGGCGGGGACGGAAATGGGAAAATTAAGAGCGCAGTCGGCCGGTAATACAAAGGCCGACTGCGCCCGAATTGGCCGGCCGAGCACGAGGGGGAGGGGGAAAGCGGCCGGTCCCTCCGTTAACGGCGCGCGCGCCGGGAAGTTCCCCACAACCTCGTGAAGCGAGGAGCGGTTCCGGCCACGCAACCGAAGCGGCGGTGTTGCGTTCCCCAAGGTGTTCATGCGGCACGTCTTTTGGTGAATTGCAGCGCGGGGGTGAATTGCTTGTCGGAAAAGGTTGCCAACAACCGCCCGCAACGACCGCAGACTGGCCGTAGTCTTGAGGCGCGCCTTGCCAAGCAGGGGCGTGAACTTGCGGCGGTGCGGGCGATGCTCGAACGCTATGAAACGGCGCTGCAGGGATCGCACGTCACGGTGTTCGCGCAGGACGAGGCGCTGCGCTACACGGCGATCAGCAATCCGCTATTTGGCAAAACCGTCGACGATATCATCGGTAAAAGCGACGACGACGTCCTTCCATCCGGTAGCCGCGCGCAGATGATCGCGCTCAAGCGTGCCGTGCTCGACCATGGCGACACGGTTACGCAGGAATTGCCGATCGGCCACGACGGCAGCGCGCGCTGGTACGAATTTCATATGGAGCCGATCCGCAACGCCCAGCAGCAGGTCATCGGACTGGCGGCCGCGGCGGTGGACGTGACCACGCGCAAAGAGGCGGAGAGCCATCTGCGGCTCTTGATGCGCGAACTGACGCATCGCTCGAAAAATCTGCTGGCGGTGATCCAGGCGATGGCCCGGCAGACTGCGACGCATACCCGTTCGGTCGACGATTTTCTCGATCATTTCGGAGCGCGTCTGCAGGCGCTGGCGTCCTCGCACGACTTGCTGGTGCAGCAAAGCTGGCATGGCGTGCCGCTGAAAGACCTGATCCATTCGCAGCTTGGCCATTACCTCAAAGGACCAAAGGCGCAGGTGACGCTGCAGGGCCGCGACGTGACTTTGAAGCCGGAGGCCGCGCAAAGCCTCGGTCTGGCCTTGCATGAGATGTGCACCAATGCGGCAAAATACGGTGCACTGTCCTCGCCCGCCGGCAGGGTCACGATCGGCTGGGAGGTGGCGCCGCTGGACGGCGAGACGGGCCTTGATCTGCGCTGGCGTGAAAGTAACGGACCGCCGGTTACGCCGCCGCGGCAGGCGGGTTTCGGTACGCTCGTGATCGAACGCAATTTGTCCAACGCGCTTGGCGCGCGTGTCACGCTGGATTACGCCCCGGACGGGTTCCGTTGCGACATTCACATTCCCGCGAGCGAAAACCTCGCGATACGGTGATCGGTGCGGCGAAAAATCCCGGAACGCTCCGGCTCGGACCGCGTTTTCCACAGCGACATTCGACAAGCGCGTGGGAGGTCCAGATGTACAGCTTTGGCACATTTATCGCGGCTGGTTTCGCGGCGCTCCTGGCGATCGAGTACACCGCTCCGGCAGGCGCCACGCTGGCGACGCGCGACATGCTACAGCCTAACAGCTATTACGGCGTCACGGTGAACCGTGCGGCGAAAGGCGATCGGATCGAGATCAGCCGTCTGCCGGCGGCGCAACAGAATGCCCCCGCGAAACAGCAGCCGGAAACGGCGCGCGTGCGCGGCAAGATCATGGTCGGCTGCGATGCGGCATTCAGCAATCTGTCTGCGCATGCACGCCTGAACTATGCGAGCCGCTGTCTGGCGTGATGCGGCTCGAGCCGAGCCCGGGGGCGAGGCAAACAGGACGACGTATGTGTCGATTGACGGCGACCTCACGGAACGCTCCAACGCACTCTACTCCGCGATCGTCGCCACCGTGGCTGCGTCTCGGCCTGTGGCGTTGACGGTTCGCGAGATCGCGATTCGGCTCGGTCACGACGTGGACGTGACGGCACACTGCATCGCGCTGCATCGTTATCTGCGACGCCCTCCGGCGACACTGAATCTTGCGGAAGTCGAGGTTGCTTTGTTCGCGCCGCTACCGCCGGGTTTCGCTATTCCGGCGGCTGACGAGCAGGTCGATGAGACGTCGCTGGGTCTCTAAAAGAGCCCCGGACCTGTAGTGTCTTGTCATCGGAGTTGAGCTCGCTCCGCATGACGGCCATCTCGATCATTGTCCAAAAAAAGAGAGAGCGTCCTTACCGTTTCTGATGAAACGGTAAGGACCAGAGCACGATCGCCTAAATGCGGCCGAGCAATACGAGGATGAGAACGATGATCAGAATGGTGCCGACCAGCCCCGAGGGACCGTAACCCCAGCCGCCGCTATATCCCCAGGTGGGGATGACGCCGACCAGCGCCAGAATGAGAATGATCAGAAGTATGGTGCCGAGTGTCATGATGGAGCCCCGCTACTGTGGATGCGGACGCAACGTGTCGCGCGACGGAAAGTTCCCGGTGTATCAATGAGATCGCGACGGAACGAAGTTCGGTGCGATACGTTGATGCGCGACGACTGATGCAGAATTGGAGGTTGCGATGAGGAAATCGACGATGACCAAATCCGTCGCGATGGTGTCCGCGCTGATGCTTGCGGCCGCCACGTTATCGACGGCATCGGCGCAAGCGCCGGACCGCACCAAGGTTGGCGCGCTCACCTGCGACATCTCCGGCGGTATCGGTCTGATCATCGCGTCGAAGAAGTCGGTGGCTTGCGTGTTCACGCCGGCGAACGCCTCGGCGCCACGCGAGGTCTATACCGGTGCGATTACCAAGTTCGGGATCGATATAGGCGCCACCACCGGTGGCGAGATGGTGTGGTCGGTGTTCGCGCCGAGCAATCGCTTGTTCGGCGCGCTCGCCGGTGACTACGTCGGCGGCAGCGCCGAAGCGACGGTCGGTGCGGGTCTTGGCGCCAATGTGCTGGTCGGTGGTTCGAACCGGACCGTGGCGTTGCAGCCGATCTCGGTGCAGGGCCAGACCGGCCTCAACATCGCCGCCGGTGTGACCGGGCTGGAGCTGCGTCCGGCGCGGTAGCGCAAGGGCAGGGATTTGACCCGATCCAACCCGTCACGTCATCCAAAAGGTAGTGAAAGGCCCGCCGCAGTGGCGGGCCTTTCTGTTCAGCGGGGAAATTTCGGTGTGGCGTTGCGGGGCTACCTCGCGCCAGCGCGGCTGGCCGGGTTCGGCAGACCGCAACGACGGAAATGCCAAGAAGTATCTGATCTTAAATAAGAAATTTGGCTGGGAGACTAGGATTCGAACCTAGATTAACGGAGTCAGAGTCCGCTGTCCTACCATTGGACGATCTCCCATCATGCCGACGGGGGCTGAGCCGCGAAGCCGCTCAGGCGCGGCCTTCCAATGATCTAATTCGTGCGATTTGACAAGACCTAAGCCTGGTTGGAGCCGCAACACGTCCGTCATCAAGGCGATGCGGTTTTTGATGGGCGTCACAGCCCTTGGCTTGTCCGGTCGAAGGCTTGGCGCGTGCTCGTCGAGGACTGGCCCCCGAAGGACGATTCGGCCGATGCGGTCCCGGCGACAGGGTGGTGTGGACCGGCCCGCTCGTTTGATTTCAGAAAAGCTTCAGAACTTCGCGGCCTGTCCATCAAGACAACCAGCCTGCGTTTCTGTGATGCTTGCTTCTGTGAATCTCCCGGCCTGCCGCCTCCGACGGCGTGCCTCCGGGGGCTTCGTGCGCGCCGGCAGAATTGCCGGCGACAGCGTTTCATATCAGGGGAGAGATCCAGTGAAGTTTCTTGCAGCCGCCGTGCTGTTCGCGCTGTGCCAGATACCGGTCGCGGCCTCGGCGCAGAACATGAATGCTGACGACCTCAAGTGGGTCAATCAGTGCATCAATGACAACAAGGGTGAGCCGGGCGCGACACCGGCGATCGTGCGCGCTTACTGCATCTGCATGAACGAGAAGATGGATAACAACGAGAGCCAGTCCATCACTCAGTGGGAAAAGTCGCATCCGGCCGAGCGTCGCGCCTGCGACAAGCAGTCGGGTTGGCGATAAGCCTGATCTGCGTCTTAAGACAAACGGCCGCCCTCCGGCGGCCGTTTTTTCATGACGACCGATGCCCCGCGTTATTTTGGCGGCAGGCCGGCGGCGACCAGCAGTTCGACGATTTCATTCGCCCGCTTCAGGTAGCGTGGGCTTTGGTTTTTCGGCGGCAGGCCGACATTCTCACCGGTGGTGCCGGGCCGCAACTGCAGGGCCTTGGCGACGATGGCGCGCGCTTCATCGTGCCGTCCCAGGGCTTCATATGAGGCGGCGATCATCATTTGTGTGCGGCCGGAGCCGGGTGTGATGGCGAGGGACCGCTCAAGCCACGGCAACGCGTCTTCGTACCGCTCGAGGCACATCAGCGTGAGGCCCGCACCAAGCAGCCAGGTCCAGCGCGACACCTGCGGCGTATCGCTTGCGTCGGCGCGTTGAAATGTGGAGAGCGCGTCCTCGAAGCGGCCGAGGCGAAGCTGCGCCATGCCGAGCTGGAACATGGTCAGCCCGTCCCACGGATCGAACCGCAAGGCGTTCTCGCAGGCGACCAGCGTTTCGGAAAACTCGTTGATGGTCTGTAGGAAGCGGCAATAACCCTGCAATACCGGAATGTAGTTCGACTCTTTCGACACGGCCTTGTCGAGCATGGTCTTGGCGCGCTGCTCGATGACTTCGGTCTGCGCCGGCGGATACCAGACGATCTGGACGCCTCGGATCAGATGTGCGGCGAGCGCGGCGCTGATATCGACGTCATCGGGCTTTGCCGCATGCGCTTTCTCCAGCATTTCCTGCGCCGCGGCGAACCGCTCGCGATTGGTCTGGTTGATGAAGGCGGCTGCCTGCTCGACAACGATCTTCGATTCCGGCGACGAGATGTTGGCATGGGTGAGCGCGTTGATACGCAAGGCGAGCGGATTGCCGATACCGGCGGTGAGGCGTGTTTGCTGGAGTCGTTCGTCGAGCGAGGTGAACGGCACCGTGAAGCTGCCGGACCATTGCACTTGACCCGTGCTGCTCTCGATCAGCCGTGCACGGATTTCCCATTCGGTCTGGCCGCGCTGCAGGTCGCCGCGCACGACGAAGTCCGGCGTGGCAGGGGATGACGAGACCGATGCTTCGGTCGCGCCGGCTGACACGCGCGGCGGCGCCAACACCCGGATGTTGCGGATCTTGGACAGGCCATCCGTGAGTTGGTCGGTGACGTTGGCCGCCATGGCTGCCGTGACCGGATCCGGTGTGCGGATCTCGATCGGCATCACCGTCATGGCGCGGGTGTCCGGAACCTGGAAGCGGCGTGCGATCATCGGCGCGGCAACGGCAATCCCGAGCGCCCCGCAGACCCCGACGGCTGCCAGGATCAGGGATGGACGCCAGCGGCTCCTCCATCCAGCAGGGTCGGGGGTCGGCACGGGGAGCGGGGGGACGGAGGGGGGCAGCACCGCGTCCGGCGAGGCAGACGGCGCGTCCGGCATGACTTCCGCATCGAACATATAGCCGCGGCCGGAGACTGATTTGACCAGTTGGCGCTTCTCGTCGCCGAGGGCCGCGCGGATCTCCCGGATGCACTGGAAAAGGCTGTCCTCGCCCACATGGATGTTGGGCCAGATCGCCGTCATGAGCTCTTGCTTGGTCAGGATACGCCCGCGATTCGTTGCCATCATATGCAAGGCAGCGAATGTTTTCGGGCGCAGTTTAATGATCTGGCCGTCCTCCCGTCGGAGCTCGGCCCGCTCGGAATTCAGCTCAAAACCTTTGAAACGGAGCACCGTTCCCCCTTGCTCCCTTTGGCATTCGGCGGCTGGCGTCTCGGAGACGAGCGAATATCAGATTTTTTTCAGAATGTAATCGGCTCCCGCTCAGGACTCGTTCCGGCGCTTCTGGCAGTATCGACTTGTTAAGATTTGATAAACGCCGGTCAAACGGCAGGGGAATTCAGGGTGAAGCCCAGGGGCCTGGTCGCCGGTTGCGATCCAGCCGGCCAGTTGCGCCGGCGTGGTTTCGCGCGTCGATCTCCTTTCGCGTCCCGTTCCTCGACACGTCTGTGGGTGGTCGACCATCTGACGATGCGGATCTTCGCCGTCGCGATGACCATCGTGATGGTGTTCTGTCCAGCGCTGACTTTCGCCCAGAGCGTCCCGGCGGGCACGTCGACCATCATCCCCGATGGCCGCACGGCGACCACGGTGACGACCAACGGCTCGGTCAGCACCGTCACCACCGGGACCGTCTCCGGCCCGAATGCCTTCAACTCGTTCTCGCAATTCCAGATCGGGCGGGGGGCGACCGGCAACCTGATCCTGCCGGCCGGCACCAGCAATCTGATCAATCTCATCAACGGCAACAACCCCGCCGTCATCAACGGCGTGCTGAACGCCTACAAGGACGGCCAGATCGGCGGCAATGTGTTCTTCGCCGCGCCGGGCGGGTTCATCGTCGGTTCGTCCGGCGTGGTGAATGTCGGCGCGCTGAACGTCTCGACGCCGACGCGCGAATTCGTCGACGGCGTGGTCAGCCGTTCCGGCCAGATCAACCAGGGTGCGGTCAACAATCTCCTCGCGGGGACGTTTCCGATCTCTCCCGACGGCAACATTCGCATTCGCGGCCGCGTCAACGCGGTCGATGCGGTTCGCCTGACCGGCCAGAACGTGTTCGTCGGACAGCGTGACGCAGTCAACGCCGCGCATGCGGTGAAGTTCGCTTCGTCGGTCAACAGCAAGGGGTTGCGTAGCGCGAACGGCATCGTCGTGCGCAACGGCTCGATCCAGATCGTCGCGGCCAACAACGCCAAGATCAACGGCCGCGTCACCGCGCGCAGGGGCGGCACGGTCAATGTCGCGGCGACGAATGATGTCAGGATCGGCGCTAAGGCGAAGATCAGCGCGGACAACAAGAACGGGCCGGGCGGTGCGGTTCTCGTCACCGGCCGCGATATCGTCGTCGCAGGGCATGGCATCGTCTCCGCGAAAAGCGAGAAGGGCGACGCCGGCACGGTCCAGATCATTGCAGGCCGGTCGCTCACCGTGGAGCCCGGTGCCTACTTCGACGTCAGTTCCGCGCAGGCGAATGCCGGCATCGTCGAACTCTCGTCCTACGGCACGTTCAATCTTCAGAACGGCTTCACGGTCAACGGCTCGGCTCCGAACGGCCGTGCCGGCACGCTGATCACCGATCCGCCCGATGTCGTGGTTGGCGACGATAGCCTCGACAGCGGCGTGACGCTGTCGAACAGCGATATCGTTGCCGCGGTCAATTCGACCTCGGCCGGCATGACCTACCTGATCCCCGCAGGCAACGAATTCCTGCTGGCGACGCACGGCGTCATTCGCGGCCAGCGCAGTGACGGTTCGACGGTCAACATCAAGATCGCCGCGACCAAGAGCATCACCATCGACGGCATCATCGATACGCGCGCCTATAGCGGCGGGCAGGTGACGACCACGCTCGCCGATGCCAGTAAATTCTCGACCGGTAACTCCGGCTCGGTGACGCTGGAGTCGCAGAAGATCACGATCTCGGCGGGCGGCAAGGTCCTTGCCGACATCAATAATGCGACTGGCGCGGGCGCGACGTCTTACACGGGCGGCGACATCACGCTGACCGCGGTGCATACCGACCATCAGGCGCAACTGGCATCGAACGCGGATGCCGAGATTTCCATCGCCGGGGCGTTGGCCGGGCGCAACATCACCGCGACCGCGAAGGCTGACGCCAGCACCAATTTCCAGAACTCCGCGCTCGGCATGGCTCAGTTCGGCGCCGGCTTCTTGCTCGGCGCGCTCGCCGGCATCAATGGCGGCTACGTCAAATCCGAAGCGACAGCGAAAGTGACTCTTGAGGACAGCGCCGACATTCGCGCCACCGGCGCGCTGACGCTTGCCTCGCAGGGCTGGGTGGAAGCCAAGGATCCGGCCATCACGTTCTCGCTGTCGGCGCTGCAGAACGCCGTTGCCGCCGGCGCGGTCGTCGGCATCGCCAACGCCTATGTCCAGACGCGGGTGAAATCCGGCGCGAAGATCTCCGCCGGCGATCTCGTCGTTCTGGCGGAGAACCATACGAACCTCGACATCTCGTCGTTGGTGGTTTCCGGCCAGACGGCGGCCGATGCGTCGCTCGCTTATTCGACCGGCACCGTGAACACCCGCGCGCTGATTGATCCCGGCGCGATCATCAATAAGGTGGCTAACGTCACCGTCGCCGCGCAGAACCAGAACAGCTTCTCGACCTCGGCCACTGCGTTGTCGGCAGGCACGGGCCGGGCGGCGTTCGCGGTCGCGATCAGCGATGTGACCAATAACGCCGTCGCCAATCTCGGCGCCACCATCGCGCAGACCGCTGGTGCCGGTGCAATCACGGTGTATTCAGGCAACAACACCACGAAAAACTCGGTGTCGTCGTCGAGCACCGTCGGCAGCCCGTTCCTGCTGCAGGGCATCGATGTCGTGACGCAGACCGGCGGGCTCGGCACGCTGTTCGCGGCGGGCGGCGTACTCGACTCGACCAAATTCTTCGACGTGATGCAGAGCCAGGGCACGACGGCGTCCTCGCGCTTCGGCATGACGCTCGCTCTCAACATGCCGACGCTGACGTCGAGTGCCTCGATCGCGCAGATCGCGCCGAACGCGCAGGACGTGATGGCCGTCGCCGGCACGCTGCCGACCATCGTCGGCACCGGCAATGTCGGGGTGATCAGCATCCTCACCGACAGTGGCGTTCGCGGTAACGCCTCCGCGTCGATTGAATCGAATGCCGTGGGTACCGAAGCCGACCCGACGACCAAGAAGGGCGTGGCGATGGCGGCCGCCGTCACGCAAATTACAGAGTCGTCGAATGCCTATATCGGTTCCGGCGTCACGCTGACCGGCGCGCATATCGGTGTCAGCGCCGAGACCAAGCTGCCGATCACCAATACCTGGCTCGATTTCGCCACCTTCAAGGACGTGACGACCGAGATTTCCGATCTCATGTCGCACGCCAACGGCAATCTCGGCATCGTCAACAACATCCTGACGACTTATGCCAACGCGACGGCGGACACCCAGACCTTCGGGTTCTCTGGCGCGGTCAACTATTTCAGCGTTACCAACAATACGGTCGCCTGGGTTGGTAGCCGCGCCTCGCTGACCACGACCGGCACCGCCTGTGCCGTGACGACGAACTGCTGGAGTTCGGTGCCGACCCTGACGACGCCATCGCCGTCCTCATTCGATCTGACCGGCTCCGGCGCGCCTGCGACCTTCAATTGGAACCACGACGTCGAGGTGCAGGCCACCTCGACCACGCAATCGATCAATATCGGCGGCAATTTCAGTTGGCTGCTGCTGTTCGCCACCAACACATCGAAGCCCGAAAATCCGGATCAACCGCCGGGCAACGCGATCGGCGGCTCCGCCAACGTCAATATCTTCGGCACGAATACCGTTGCCGGCATCGGTGCGGGTGCGACTGTCACCACGCCCGGAACG
Organism: Pseudolabrys sp.; assembly: GCA_019635575.1. Lineage (GTDB taxonomy): Bacteria > Pseudomonadota > Alphaproteobacteria > Rhizobiales > Xanthobacteraceae > Pseudolabrys. Next base: position 11,030 of record JAHBZF010000053.1, read on the forward strand.
CTCGAGGTCCAGGCGAATACCCATGATCTCGTTTACGCCGTCGCGCCGACCGCGGGCAAAGGTTCCGGCCTCGGCCTCAACGGCATCGCCTCGGTGCTGCAGTTCGATAACAACACCTCGGCGTCGATCAGCAATTCGGCGAAGGTGACGGCTACCAGCGTCGATATCGGCGCAGAGCAGCATGTCTCGACCTTCGATGTCGCCGGCGCGGTCGGCTACAGCAAGGGCATGGGCATCGGCCTCGGATTGGCGCTGGCGTCCGTCGATACCAGCACCTCGGCCTTCATCGGCGACAATTCGGCGGCGCTGTCGGGGACGGGGCTGACTGCCGATGACAGGAACTTCACGCCGATCGGTGCCGGCTTCGTTGATGCGTTGAACGTCAGCGTCGAGGCGCTGTCGGTCGGTCGTCTGACCACCGTGGCGGTGGCGGCGCAGGGCAACAATAACACGCCTGATCCGGCCGCGGCGGCGGACGTGAAGGCGACGGACCCGGAGCCTGACGGTCTGCTGTCCGCCGTCGGCCAGTTCTTCAAGGGTCGCGGCACGGCGATCCTTGCCAAAATCACCGGTGCCTATAACGGCATCGCCAACAAGAACACGAGCAAGGTCCAGGGCGGCAACTCGACCGCCGGCGCCGGTAGCGCGGCGATTGACCTGACCAATGTCGATACGGCTGCCTCGATCGCCAACGCCACGCTGAAATACGGCACCGGCGGCAACAACACCGTGTCGGTGCAGGCGCTCAACAATACGATCATCGACACCGCGAGCGGCTCGGCGGCGCTGTCGAAAGGCGCGCCCGGTACCCAGAATACCGTCGGCATCGCCGGCGCAGTCGCGGTGACATTGAGCGCGGACATGACGACCGCGAGCATCGCGCAGTCGACGATCACGGCCAAGGACGTCACCGTGCAGGCGCTGGCGGGCGGGGAGAGCACGACGCTCGGCCTCGCCGTGGCGCTGACGACGTCGCAAGGTTCGAGCACGCAGTTCTCCGCCTCGGTGTCGATCGCGCAGATCAGCAACGGCGTGCAGGCCAACGTCGACAGTTCGACGCTCGGGCAGGCGACAGGCAGTACGACGGGCGATTTGACGATCATCGCCGATCAGAAGACCAATATCGCGATCGGTGCGGGCTCGCTCTATGCCGGCTTCGGCGGCGGCAGCAGCAACGGCGGCGGCGTCGCCTTCACGCTGGCGGAGATCGGCGATCCGTCGGGCGGTGCGGCCGTCTCGGCAGTGCTGTCGAACTCCAAGGTCTTCAATACCCGCAACCTCACGGTCGAGGCGCTCGATACCAGCCGCATCGCCTCGGGCGCGGCCGTGGCGGGCGGCGGTGCCGACGCCAACGGTTTCTCCGGCTCCGTCATCGTCAATGACATCAATCCGACGATCCTCGCGGAGATCACGTCCGTTCCGGCCATGCAGGGCCGCGCTACCGTCGCCGGCGGCATCACGGTGTCCGGCGACGTCAATGTGATCTCCACCAGCGGCTACATCTCGGCGCTCGATGCGATCATCGCTAACGCGGCGATGTCATCGAATGGCGGCCTTGTCGCCGCTAACGATTCCGGTGTCGATTTCGCGGCCGGCGATCTGTCTCCGTCGAGCGCGACCGGCGCGGCGATCATCGCGGTGGCCGGCAATGTGCAGATCGGCAAGGCCAATGTCGGCGTTTCGATCCTGGTCAACCGGATCGGCACGACCCATCTCGCTTTGATCGATCGCGCGAGCGTGACCTCGACCGGCGGTGTCGTGAATGTCTCGGCGCTCGACAGCGCGGAGATCATCGGCGTCGCCATCGGCATCGGCGGCGCCACCGGCAGCGTTGCCGGCAACGGCTCGGTTGTTTACAACGCCATCAACAATGCGGTCGTGGCGCAGATCGGCCATGGCGACGACAGCACCGATACGGTTGGCGCCGCCACGGCGACCGTCGATGCCGCTGCGGTGCAGGTCACCGCGCTCGACACCGCAAAGATCCGTGGCGCGGCCGGCGCGATCTCGATCAATATCGGCGGCGGCAATGCGGTCGGTGTGTCCGCGGTCATCGACCAGATCGAAACCTTCGTGTCGGCATCGATCGCCGGCGCGACGGTCACGGCCGACAACGCGCTGGGCAACGGCAGCGCGCTGATCGGCAACAACCTGCCGACAGGCTCGGTGCGTGTTTACGGCAGCTCCAATGCTGACATCATCTCCGTCGCAGTCGGCGCGGCGGTCTCGCGTGGCAATGCGCCGGCCTCGGCGCAGCAAAATCTCAGCCGGATCGTCGGCCTGTTGCGGCCGACGGCGCCGACCTCTTTGACCGGTTTCGGCGGCGGCGGCGTGACGCCGCCGACCCCACCGGGGGCGCCCGTGGCGCCGGACGTGCCGGCGAGCGACGGCATTTCCGGCTCGGCATCGATCGCCATCAGTACCGAGTCGACTTCGGTCTATTCGGGGATCACTAAAGGCGGCAACAATGCCGGCAGCTCGGTCACCGCCAACGGCAGTGTCGTGGTCGGCGCCGCCAATGCGGACGATATCTCGACCTATGCCGGCGCGATCAGTGTCTCGATCAACTCCGGCAAGGGCCTTGGCGCCTCGATCGTGGTGAACACGATCAACGGCACCACCAGCGCCGGCATCAGCGACAGCACCGTCAACGCCCACGGTAATGGTGGCGCCGCCAGCATCGACAATTCAACGCTCGCCAATGCCGTCGATCCGACGAACGATTATACGCCGGCGAGTAATCCGGATCTCTCGAACGGGACGACGACTATCAATGGTGTCGCGGTCTACGCGGCCTCGCGCCAGACCGCCGATACCGTCGCGGCGGTGCTTAGCGCCAGCAATCAGGGTACCGCGATCGCCGCCAACACCATCACCAACGTGATGGGCGGCACGACGCAGGCGACGATCCAGTCCGCGAACATCAACAAGAACCTCCTGAGCGGCGAGACCTCGGCGGTGCGGGTCGGCGCGTCGAGTGCGTCCTACGCCAACAATCTGGATGTGGGCGCGGCCGGTAGCTCTCAGGGCGCAGCCGGGACCATCGTGCTGGTCATCAACACGATGAATCGCACGACGACGGCGAAGATCGATACGACCGATATCGGTTCGTCGAGCGTTTCCGCCGGCCAGGTCACGGTGCTTGCCAATGCGCTGCAGGGGACGACCGGCGTTGCGGTCGGCGCGGCGCTGTCCGGCAACAGCGCCGCCGGCACCGGCTCGTCGCTGGTCAATCTGTTCCAGTCGACCACCACCGCCTCGCTCGACCACGGTACGGTCTATGCCAATGCGCTATCGGTGACTGCGAACGGGAATAACGGCTTCTTCGCTGCCGTCGGCTCGGGCGCGATCGGTTCATCAGCGGGTATCGGCGCGACCGTGGTGGTCGCCACCAGCAACAACACCGTGCAGGCGTTCGTCGGCGACACCGATCCGTCGACCGCGGCGACGGATCTGCACCTCTCCGGCGCGCTCGCCATCAACGCGAGCAACACGACCAGCATCGAGAGCTATGCGATCGTCGGTTCGTTCGGCGGCTCGATGGGTATCGCCGCGCAGTTCTCCGGCCTCATCATCACCAACGAGGTCGACGCCGAGCTGCGCAACACCACAGTCAACACCAGCGGCGCGGTCACCGTATCGGCGACCGAGACGGATACGCTTATGCCGGTGGTCGGCGGCCTCGCAGGGGGCGGCAGCGCCGGCATCGGCGCGGCGGTCAACCTCGTCATCCTCAAGAGCAACACCAAGGCGCTGATGGCTGGCGCAACGGTCACCACGACCGGCGACGTCACGGTGTCGGCGTTGAGCACGCGCGATGTCAAACCGATCACCGCGATCGCCAGCCTGGGTGGGTCGCTCGGCATCGCCGGCACCGTCGGTGTGGTGCTGATCGGGTCGGGCGCAACCTCGGACCAGATGACCGTCCTGAATTCGCAGGCGCAGACCGACGATCCGAACGTGCCGTCCGGCGGCACGCTGGATAATGCCGGCCGTGCGTCCGGCACCAACGTTGTCGCGGCAACAGGCAGCGGCGTCGACGGCATCTCGGCGCAGATCATCGGCGGCAGCGTCACCGCCAACAAAGTCGATGTGAACGCGAAGGCGCAAACCTCGGTGCTCAACATTGTCGGCGCGCTGGCGGTCGGTGTCAGCACCGGCGGGTTCGGCGCGGCGGTCGCCTTCACCGAGGTCGATCAGAAGGTCACGGCCAAGGCGGTGCAGGGCAGTCTGACCGCACCGACCGTGTCGGTGACGGCGACGGCCGGCGATCACGGGTCGGGCAACGCGGCGGAATCTTGGGGCATCGCCGGCGCCGGCGGGCTCTATGTCGGCCTCGGTGCCGCTGTCGGCAAGGCGATCGTCAACAACACGATCACGGCCGAGCTGGGCTCGACTACCGATGGCGGATCCACCGGTGCAGCGTCGGGTGTGATCGCGGTGAGCGCGACCGACACCTCGGAAGTCGCCACCTACGGCTATGGCTTCGGCTTCGGCGCCGCCGCGGTGGGCCTGTCGCTCGGCTTCTCGCAGAAGTCCAGCACCGTCTCCGCCGATATCGCCGCCTCGACGACCATCACCAACTTCTCCGACGTCTCGGTGAAGGCGAGCGGCAGCGGTTCGGTCTATTCGCACACCATCGCCGGCGCGGGTGGCATCGTCTCGGGCGCCGGCTCTTCCGCCAACGCGACCGACAGCGAGATCGTCTCCGCCGGGATCGGCGCCAACGCGTCGGTTTCGGCGACCGGCACCAATGGCATTCTCGTCGACGCGCGCGCGACCCCGAATGTGTCGGTGGAGTCCGAGGGCGTTGCGGCCGGTGCCATCGGCGTCGGTGCGTCGGTGGCGCTGGCAACGGCCTCGGCCAACGTCACCGCATATGTCGATAACGATGCAACGCTGTCCGGCGGCAAGCTGAAGATCGCCGCTTATGTCCTGGTTCCGTCCGGCGGCCATTCGGCGAACGCCTTCGCGGTCGGCAGTGGTGGCGGCTTCCTGCTTGGCATCCAGGCGACCGATGCCGAGGCTAAAAACACCTCCAGCGCCACCGCTTATGGCGGCACCGGCCTGCATCTGCCGTCGAACGACGTGACGATCTTGTCGGAGACCGACACCGACCAATATGCCGAGGGCAAGGGCTTCGCCGCGGGTTATGTCGGCGCTGGCGCGACCGTGGCCATCACCACGTCCAACACGCATTCGATCGCCTATCTCGACAGTGGAGCGATCACTGCCTCGAACAATCGCGGCGTGCTGACGATCACGGCAAGTGGCAACGACAACAATAAGTCGGACGCGCTGGCCGGTTCTGGCGGTGTCGTCGCCGGCGCGGCCGCCGTCGCCACCACCAGCGCGACGGCCGAGACCAGCGCCTCGCTCAAGGACGCGGCGTCGAGCGATACGCTGTACTTCGGTGGTTTCGGCGTCGGCGCGGCACACACCGCGACTTACGAAGCCAATGGCGACGCATTTCAGGCGTCGGCGGTCGGCGCGGCGGGCGGCGGCGCCAACAATTCCGTGACCTCGACGACAACGGCCCTCGTCGGCAGCAACTACATCATCAACTCCGCCGCCGGCGACATGAAGGTGATTGCCTCTGACACCGTCAATCAGTTGTACGGCGGCGCGCGGGCAGGGTCGGGCGGTGTCGCGGCGGGTGCCGCGACCGTCAGCGATGCGACGGTCCGGCAGACCGTGACCGCCCACGTCAAGGGCAATACGATCTTCAGCCTCAACGACAATCCGTATACGTCGCTCGCCGCGATCGACATCGAGGCGCTTACGTTCCTTTCCACGAATGACTCGGTCAGCCTGGATGCCGGCGGCTTGTTCGCCGGCGGTGGCGCGCGCTCGACGATCGACGCGCAGGCGCACAACATCGTGCTGATCGACGATGGCGTGACGCTGTTCAGCGCCGGCAATCTCTATGTCGGCAGCGCCGCGATCATGAAGGCCAGCAACAACGCCAACGCCAAGCTTTACGGCCTGCTGACGGGCGCCGGCGCCAGCACTAACTCGGCGCTGAAGGCGACTCAGGACGTCACCATCGGCAACGCCAAGCTCGAAGCGTGGGGCTTGCTCAATGTCTATGCCGGCCAGTCGGGCAACGGCTACTATCTGAGCGATCTGTCGGCGAACGGCACGACGATCGTTTACAACTACGCGCTGATCCCGATCACCGCTACTTATAAGGGCCAGTCCTCGGCGGAGAGCCATTCGACCCTGACGCTGGGTACGGGATCGCGGATTTACGGCGCCAACAACGTGTTCATCGGCGCCGATCCGGGCACCGTCGCCTCCAACGGCAACGGCACCAGCTACAACCCGTATCTGTCGCTGTTCAGCAAGGAAGACCACGACAACGCCGGCGCGGCCCCGGTCAAATCGGGCGATGTCATCCTCAACGGCGTCATTGAGGCCGGCATCCACAACCAGGCCAACATCACCATCAGCTATGACGGTGTGGTGTCGATGACCACCGGGCCGAGCACCGCGTCGCCGCTGGCGCTCGAATTCGTCGCCGATCCGAACAATCTCAATCCGGTGATGAGCTACAATCACCAGAAGGTGCAGTATTCGATCGTCTCTGGCTTTAATGCTCATGACGATGCGGTGAGCACGATCGCGTCGCTCAGTGGTCTCACGACGGCGCAGGTGGATGCTGCGGTGGCTGCCAATCAGCAAATCACCGCACAGAATGACGACGCCTCGGGCACCAAGCAGCGTCAGATCAACACGCTGATCCAGCAGCTACCGTATCTCAACGACGCTGGCGGCCCGGCTTACAAGTTCGGCAATATCCTCGCCTCGGCCGGTAACGTCTCGATCCTGGCGACGACGCTGACCACCACGGGCGGCACGCCGTCCATCACGGCGCGGGATTCGGCCAAGATCACTTTCGACAATCAGGGCATCAAGTTCCTGTTCCTCTCTGATCTGGCGGTCAGCGCGGTGACGGGCGGCCGGCTCAATTTCACCGGGCAGGCGACCGACACTAATTCGACAGGCTTCGGTTTTAATCGCGACCTGACCAACCAGGTGCCGTCGATCATCATCAACGCGTCCTGGTCCTCGACCAATGTGAACCGCCAGCCGGTCGATCGTGACGGCCATGTTCTGGCGACCACGCCCGACATCTATTTCGGCGGCAACGTCGTCAACTACAACGGCCTGCTCAACGTCACCAACCAGCTCGGCAACGTGCTGATCACGCGCGACATGCGCGTCGGCACCGTGGTGATGAACGTGCCGAACGGCATGATCGGCGGCAGCCTCGGTGCCAATAGCGTCTACAATTCCAACTACGACGTCTCCGCCCAATGGAACGATGTCGAGTATCGGCCGACCAATATCCTCCAGGCAGTCTCGGCGGCTGCGACCTATCTCGGATATGCGGCCTATGCGACCGGCGGCGCGTATATCGACGGCGATCCCAGCAAGACGCCTTATTATTATTATACGGGCGAGGGCCACGTCTCGCCGGTCTACAACCCGGTGACCAGCTACACCGCCGGCACCGACCGGAACACGATCTTCACCGCGCGCCTGCTGTCGCTGTTCTATGGCGGTGGCGGATCGCTCTATTCGGCGATCTTCCTGCCGATCGCGACGACGGGTTCGATGTCCGGATATCCCGCCGGCAGCACCTTCGCGGGATGGCAGAACAGCTGGTACAAGGGGCAGGTTTATTGGGACGGGGATTCAGGTCCGTTCAATTGCTCCGGCTGCGGCAGTTATTTCCAGCTGATCAATATCCAGAACCAGATGATCAACGGCGTCACGGCGTCGGCGTCGTCCGTCACGCCCGCAGCGTCGCTGATCACTGCCGGCAAGGCCCTGATCCTGTCGGCCGCGGTCATCAACATCAACGGCAACATCTCGGTCGGCCAGAGCAGCGACTATTCGGTCAAGATCGACACCAACGCGCAGAGCCGCATCAACTGGTTCAGGAACGACGCGGACCGGCTGGCTGCCGCCAAGGCGGATGCGGCGGCCGGAAAATATATCGATCTGACGGACTACGTGTCGTCGGTTAACGGCTCCGACGTCAAGATCACGGCGAAGTACAATGCCCTGACCAACCAGATTCTGCTCGACCCGGTGGTGCAGGGCACCGGCGGCTTCGTCTATCTCAACGGCAAGATCATCAGCACGTCGCCGACCGGCAATCCGATGGGCAATATCACGGTCCATGGCGGGGCGGGGACCGTGACGGTCAACAACCTGACCGATACCGCGCTGGTGACGAACGTCATCAACACCGGTGTCAGCGCGGCGAGCGTCATCGAATTCGTCGATCAGTCCAAGAATCTGACGCGGTGGTACGTCTACAATGCCGGTGCGCCGGCCAATCAGCAGGTCAGCATCTACGAACAGGCCGGCGTCAACAACGGCAGTTACAATGCGTTGACGCCGATCTCGGTGACGGCGAATTCCGGGCTGACCTACAATCCGGCCGCGCAACTCTATCAATGGACCGATACGCTCAATCTGAGCCGCCCGGATATTTCCGACATGACCCAGTTCGGGTGGCAGCTCGCGCCGGGTAGCAGCAATCCGAATTCGAGCCTCGGCGGCTGGATCCGCTCGCAGCCGCGGGTCGTCGCCGGCTCGCAGGCTAATAACTTCCAGGAAACCCTGTCGGCGAGCGGTGTCTCGCATACCTATCAGGTGGGAACCGGCAACGCGGACTTTGGCACCGATTTCAAGAACGGCACCTGGTACCAGGGGCGCTACTATCAACTGAGCCTGGTCGCCAACAACAGCGTCAAAGCGGATTTCCCGATCGGCATCAGCTTTACGGGTGGCGGAACCAGCAACATCGCGATCACTTCGACCGCGAGCATCGTCGTCAACAATCACATCAACAATCTGCAGGGCAACACGACCCTGACGGCAAGTGGCACCACCAATGGCGTCGCGTCGTCGATTACCGCCGGCGCCGATGCGTTCGTCTCCGGCGTGAGCGTCACGATGAGCGCGCCGGGCGGCATCGGAACGCTGGCAAACGGCACCGCTACGACGACAAAGGCGATCCCGGTCACCACCTTTGGCGGCCTGCTGACTGCCAGCTCGGTCGACCATGACATCGCGATCGCTGCGACCGGATCGGTGCGGATCGGATCGATCACGGCGACCGGCGCCAACCCGGCGCAGCCGCTGGGCAGCGTCTACCTGACGGCGAGTGGGGACATCACCCAGGCTGCGGCGTTCGATCCCGCCAGCCCGACCGTGACCGGCAAGAACATCACGATCAATACGACCGGCGGCGCGATCGGCGCGGTGTCCGGCGTCGATCAGAGCAACATCGCAATCCTCACCAACATCAACCCGATCGTGATCCAGGCCACGGCCACCTCGCTCGGCAACGGCAATTACGATGGCGGTCTGCTCAACAGTTCGTCTTCCACCGGCACTTACATCATTCAGTCGAGTGGCGACCTGCGTCTCGGCACCGTGTCATCGACCAGCGGACCGGTGTTCCTCGCGGCGATGGCCGCGAACGGCCAGCCGGCCAGCATCCTCAACGGCATCACCACCGGCGGTCTGACCAAGGAACAGATCGACCATCTCAAGAGCGTGCAGACCGACCTCGATTTGCTTGGCACTAGCGCCACCAACGGCAGCGGCACCGGCGCGCCGAGTTCGGTCGTCACGTTCCAGAACATGATCAACAGCGCCTACCGGGATTACTGGCAGCTGCGCAATCTCGCTTTCTATGACGGCGCGACTTACAGCGCGACCACGGCTGCAACGACGCTCGATCCGGCGACGATCAAGAGCCAGCTTGCCGTCAGGCTCAATGTACCGGTCTCGTCGGTGACCGACCCGCAGGTCCAGGCGGAAATCGCGTTGCGCTCGGATGCGATCAAGGCGCAGATGGCCGCCAAACTGAATGTTCCGGCCGCCAGCATCACCGATGCGCAATTCAATGCGGAGGTCGCCAACCGCGATCTCGGCCGCAAGGTGATCGCGATGCAGCTCGCGGCCAAGGCTGGCGTTGACGTGTCGACCATCACCGACGCCCAGGTCCAGACCGAGGCGACCAATCGCTACAACAAAGACCAATACCTGCTCGGCCTGAAAGCCGTAGCCCAACTCAACACCACGCTCGATGTGCTGTTCGGGACGAGCGCGGGGCAGACGGCGCAACTACGGCAGGCGGTTTCGACCAGCGGGCTGACGTCGGCGCTGACGACGTTCGACGCGAACTTCGCCTACACGCTGCCGACCAGTTCGACGGTCTATACCGAACTCGCCTCCGGCGCGCGCTGGACCCAGGATCAACTGACCTACATCGTCAGCAATAATGCCGACAACAGCGGCGCTGCGCCGCCGATCGATTCGCTGCCGCTGAACATCAGCGGCCGTCAGGTGATGCTGTATGCGCCGCGCGGCAATATCGGAAACCTCGCGCAGCCGACGACATTCTCATTCACCTCGGATGGCTCGCAGCCGCTGAACACCACGCAGAAGGCGCTGATGGCTGCCGCCGGTCCCGGTCAGCTCGCGGTCACCAGCACGACGACCAATGGCGTCACCCGCTATGACGTCTCGATCGCGCAACGCAGTCTTGTCATGGTCAGTCCGCTCGGCACCGTTTCGGCGAAGGCGTTGAGCCAGATCTATCTCGGCAGTGCGTCCGACATGCTGCTCGGGGGCATCGACGCCAGCACCTATGGCCCGATTCAGGCGGCATATTCGGCTGGCATCCAGACCATCAATCCGGGTGAGGTGCTGCTGCAGGCGGTGCAGAGCATCAAGGGCGGCGTCCCAGGTCAGGTGGCGATTTCCGGACCGATCAGCGCGCTGACTCTGATCAGCGACAAGGGCAGCATTGGCACTGCTGATCCCGACAGCAGCAGGGATCCAAAAGACAGCGACTATGCACTGATCGTGCAATTGACGAACAATGGGCTGCCGGTTGCGAAGATCGATCAGGCGCAGGCGCTGCACGGCATCTATATCCGGCAGAAGACCGGCGATCTGATGCTCGGCAACATCAATGCCGGAAGCGCCGCCGACAGCGCGCTGCAACTTGCGGCGACGGGCAGTATCTATGCGCTGCCGCAGTTCACCGATCGCACCGCGGTTCATCTCTCCGCCACCACGCTCGACCTCCGCGCCGGTGGCGATGTCGGCTTTAACGGGGCGACGTTCCAGCCGTTGCAAGTCAAGATCAGCGGCGCGGTGACGGGTTATTCCGGCGGCAAGCTCAGTCTGATCAGCCCCAGTGCGGGCATGACGGTGGGTCGCGCGGGCTCGTTCGGAACCCTGTCGTCGATCGGTACCCTGTCGCTTCAGGTCGATGCCGGTGATCTCACCGTCAATGCCAACGTTACTGGCGGTGTGTTGCAGATCAATGTGAACAACGCGGTGACCTTCGCTGCCGGAACTGCGGGCTCGCCGATCGTGGCGCGGAGCACCGGCGGCGACGTGACGTTGTCGGCGAATACGCTGAACATGGGCGCGTTCAGCGAGATCGACGCCACCGGCATCATCACCGTGTCGACCACGGGTGACGCCACAATCGGCCGGTTGTGGTCGTCGGCCTCGTTCGGATCGTCCGGTACTGCCATTACGGTCGCGGCAGGCGGACCGGCCACGACCGGCTCGATCTTCAGCAACGGTGACGGCCGTGACAACGTGTTCACCACCGGCAGCAATGCAGGCGTCTCGCTGACAGCAGGTGGCAGCGGCAGCATCGGCACGTCGGCGACGCCGATGATCGTCCAGATGCGCTTCATGCTAGGAGCATACCCCGCCGGGCGGACGGAGCGAAGCGCCAAAATGGCGCCGCATTGGGCGCGCGGAGTGCAGCGATGATTACGCGTCGCGCCGCGCTTGCCGCTGGAGTTGGGTTTGCCGCGCCTGCGTACGCGGACGTGGCGTGGCGGACGCTGGGGCTAGGGCTCGAGCACGCGACGGCGCCGATTGAGTCCACCATCGGCGACCGGCGTTTGGATGTCGTGCGGATCGATCCGGCGTTCAATCGTTTCGTGTTGTTGCTCGCGGGCGCGCTGGGCAGGGCGCCGCAGACGGCGCGGCAATGGGCAAATGAGCACGGGCTCGTCGCCGCGACCAATGCCGGGATGTTTCGCGCAAACAGGTTGCCAGTGGGGTTTGCGAAGGTTGAGGGGCGCGTGATCCAGCCGGCGATGAGCGCGGATCGTAGCGTCTTTGTGTTTGGCGCGGATGAAGCGCGTCTGCTCGAT
>JAHBZF010000054.1 GCA_019635575.1 Pseudolabrys sp.
GGGGCCATAGCTCAGCTGGGAGAGCGCGTCGTTCGCAATGACGAGGTCGGCGGTTCGATCCCGCCTGGCTCCACCAACTTCCTTCCCAGATTTTCCCGTTCCAGCCGCCGCGATTGATGCCGCCTGACGGCGGCCCTCACCGCCGTACCGCGCGGCCCTCGCGGCCACTGAGCGCCGTGACCGGGATCTCGATCGTGCAGCGCAGCCCCTCGGGCGCGTAGTCGAGCTTCGCATTGCCGCCCAGCTCGGAGGCGATGCTGCCCTCGATCAGGCTCGAGCCGAAACCGCGCCGCGACGGCACCGTCACCGGCGGCCCGCCCTGCTCCACCCACTCGATCCGCACATGCGCCGGCCGCGCCGCCCGCGCCTTGTGCTCCTCCCAGTTCAGCTCCAGCCGGCCGGACGAGGTCGACAGCGCGCCGTATTTGGCGGCGTTGGTGGTGAGTTCATGGAACGCCATCGCCAGGGTCAGCGCCGCGCGCGGCCGCAGCGTGATGTCCTCGCCGCGCAACACCGCGCGGCCGCTGCCACCCGGCACGTAAGGCGCGAGCGAGCCGCTGACGATGTCGCGCAGGCCGGCATGCGCCCAGTGTTCGCGCGTGAGCTGGTCATGCGCCTTCGACAGCGCGATCAGCCGCCCCTCGAACCGCTCGCGGAACGCGGCCGGCGACTGCACGCCGCGCGCCGACTGCGACGCCAGTGACTGCACCGTCGCCAGCGTGTTCTTGACGCGATGATTAAGCTCGTCGACCAGAAGCTTCTGCCGCTGCTCGGCGAGCTTGCGCGCGGTGATGTCCTGCACCACGCGCACCGCATAGAGAAACCGGCCGTCGGCGTCGCGCACCGATTGCGAGCGCACCGACATCCAGATGACGCGGCCGTCGCGGCGGGTGAAGCGCTTCTCCACCGAATAGAAATCGATCTCGCCGGCGGCCTGACGCGTCCAGGCGTCGCGGTCGGGATCAATGTCATCCTTGAAGGTGTGGCGGAACAGGCGGTTGTTGAGCAGATCGTCGCGCTTGTAGCCGGTGATGTCGCAGATCGTTTCATTGACGCGGATGAAGCAGCCGTCCGCGTCCACCTCGGAGATGCCGATGGCGGCATGCTCGTAGGTCGCCGCCATGCGCTGCTGTTCCTCGCGCAACGCCCGGCGCGAGGCCCGCAGATTTTCCTCCACCGCCTTGCGCTCGGTGATGTCGAGAAAGCAGTTCACCGCGCCGATGACCTGTCCGCTTTCGTTCTTCAGCGGATCGATGTTGAGCCACAGCGTCACACGGCTGCCGTCCCACCGCTCGACGATCAATTCCTTGTCGCGCACCGGCGCGCCGGTGACCAGCACCTGCTGCAGCATCGAATGCGGCAGCGGCTCGCCGTCCAGCTCGAGGAATTTGCAGCCGGCAACAAAGTCGCCGTGCTGTTCGCCGCGTTGCGGGGTGCGCCCCCAGATCGTCACCGCATGGCGATTGAATTGCAGGATGTGCCCGTCGGCATCGCAGATGACGGCGGCGATCGGCAGCAGATCGAGAAAGCCGTCGGATGCCTGCAACGCCGCAGCGACCAAGGCTTTAGCAACCAAGGCTTCGGCGACGAACGACGGCCGACGCCCGCTTCCGCCCTCTGCCTGCATTCCCGAAGCGCCTCCGTATCACCGGACCGGGGCGGCATCGCCCGCGAGCGGCAAATATGACTGGCGCCACCGCCGCTCACAAGACACTTGCATCAGACACTTGCGTCAGGTCATGGGCGCCGGACGCCGCGCCGGAACCCTCAGGCGGAACCGGCGACGCCCTTGATGTCCGGCTGTGTGCCGGCATCATGACCCGGCACCTCGATCCAGCGATTGAGAAAAGCCATCAGCCAGTTGCGGAACGCCAGGTCATAGACCGGCCGGTCGGCGAAATGCGCCGCGCGCGGTTTGGCATTGGGCAATTCGAAGCGATGCGCGCCGCGCACGGTCCAGCGGCACATCATCGCGTGCGTCACCTCCGGATGGAACTGGAGCGCGTAACCTGTGCCGTAACGAAACGCCTGCACCGAAAACGTGTCGCCCTCCGCCAGCAGCGTCGCGCCGGCGGGCAGCGCGAAACCCTCGCGATGCCACTGATAGACATGATCCGGCCAGACGTCGCAGACCGCGAGACCATCGGCGGTGGGGCGGATCGGGTAATAGCCGACCTCGGCGTGGCCATCCGGATGTGGCGACACCGCGGCGCCGAGATGCCGCGCCATCATCTGCGCGCCGAGGCAGATGCCGAGGAACGGCTTCTCGTCGCGCAGCGGCACGCCGACGAAATCGATCTCGCGCTTGACGAATTCTTCGGTGTCGTTGGCGCTCTGCGGCCCGCCGAAAATCACCGCAGCAGCGTGCTCCCGCATGGTCGCGGGCAAGGCATCGCCGAGCGCCGGCCGGCGCACATCGAGCGGAAAACCCATGCGCATCAGCGCCTGCCCGACCCGGCCGGGCGAGGAATTCTGCTGATGCAGAACGAGAAGGACGGGTTGCTTCATCATCAAATCGCGGCGCCGAATCGCAGCCTGCCGCGTCACCACGGCGCTTTATTGGTAATCGCTCGTGGCGGCTTTGCAACCGCGTTGGCGGCCCTCTGCCATGAAGCGGAAGCGGAGCCGGAGCCTTATTTCTGCCCCTGCCGTGCCAGCCGGCGGCGCTGGCGAAAACTGACGGCGGCGAGCAGCACGGACGTCGGTACGAGCGCGATGACACACCGCAGCAGCTTGAGTCTCGCGCCCGGAATCACCCGCCGCCGCCCGGCCATCAGGCCGCGATAGCCGGCCTCCGCCACCACGTCGGCCGGCATCGACACCGGGCCAGGCTGCGTCTTGCGGGTGACGCCGGCACGCGCGGCGAATTCGGTCGGGACCGGACCGGGACACAACGCCGTGACGCGCACGCCGAGCGGCTTCAGTTCGGCCGACAGCGCCTCGCTGAACGAGAGCACATAAGCCTTGCTGGCGTAATAGACCGCCATACCAGGTCCGGGCACGAACGCAGCCATTGAGGCGACATTGAGAATGCCGCCGCGATGCCGCGCGACGGTTTCCGCAAACCGCAGCGACAGTTCGGTCAGCACCCGCACGTTGAGATCGATCATCGCGAGTTGCTCGTCGCGCGACAGCCGCGCCGCCTGGCCGACCAGACCGAAGCCCGCATTGTTGACGAGATATTGCGGCTCGACGCCTTCCTGTTGCAGCGTCTGCGCCAGTTGCTCCACCGCCCCCGGCGCCAGCAGATCGCAGGTGACGACCAGCGGCGGCGGCGCGCCGCTCGCGGCAATCTCCGCCGCCAGCGTTTCCAGCCGCTCGGTGCGCCGCGCCAGCAGAACGAGCGCGTGGCCGTGCCGGGCGAACACCCGCGCCAGTTCGGCGCCGATGCCGGCGGACGCACCGGTGATGACCGTGACCGGACGCGACGCCGTCATGAATTGTCTCCACCGATACCGCCGGCGCGTGCCTGCGCCTGCTGACGCAGCGCGATGCGCGTCTCCCGCGAGACGCCGAGCAGGTCGGCGGCGCGCCAGATCAGATTGCTTTCAAACTCGGTCGCCCGGCCATCGGCGAACACCACGTCCCACATCGACGCCACCAGACGCTCGCGGTCGGCGGCGTCGAGCACCCGATTGAGCCGCGCGGTGAAGCCGTAGAGATCGATCGCCTCGCGTTCGACAGCGGAGGCTTCGTCGATCAGCGCATCGATGCCGGCATCGTCGAGGGAAAAGCGGCGGCGCAGGATATCGCGCAGCGTATCGCGCTCGGCGGTCGAGAACACGCCGTCGATACCGCCGATATGGATCAGCAGCGCGGCGGCGGCGACGCGGAAATCGTCCGGCGCGAAACGCCGCGGCGGCGCGCTGTCGGACAAGGCGCTCATCAGATTTTTCAGGGCGGCCAGCATGGACCCGTTCTAGAGCATGATGTTGAAAGGGGAAACCCGTACCCGTCAGCGCGCGTCCTGCGGCGCGATATCCGCCGGCAGGGTGAGCCGGATCAGCGCGGCGACGATCAGCGTCAGAGCGCCGACGGCGGCAAACAGCATGGCGATGGTGACGCCGAGGCTCTGCAGCAACGCGACCAGCACCGTCGCACCGGTCATGAATGCCGCATTGAGGATATTGACCGCCGCCACCGTGCGCGCGCGGAAATTCGCGCCGGCCCATGCCTGCACCGCGGCGAACACCGGCACGATGTAAAGGCCGCCGCCGATGGCGATGCCGGCGAGATCGAGCGCGACGCGCAGACCGCGCGCGGTGCCGAGCAGCTCGCCGGGCGACAAGGCTCCTCCGGCCGCATCAACGCCCCACACCGCGAGGCCGAGATCGAACGCCGCGAGGCCGAGCACCACGGCGCCGGCGATGGTGATGCCGAGCACGATGCGGCCGCGCGCGAGGATCGCCGCCAGCGCCGAGCCGCAGCCGACCGCGACCGAGAACAGCGCGAGATAGACCGTCACCGCATGTTCGTCGCCGCCGAGCCGCGCCTTGATCAGCGGCGGCAGCAGCGACAGCGTGACGATACCGGCGAGCCAGAACCAGCTCGTCACCAGCGCGCCCCACCACAACCGGCCGTCGCCGCGCAACTGCCGCAGCAGCGTGCCGGTGGAGGAAAAGATGTTGCGCGCGATCAGAAGATCCGGCGCGGATTCCCGCGTCGCCGGAATGAACAGGCTCGACAGCCAGCAGGCGAGCGCGAACAGCGCGATGATCAGCGCGATCACCACCGCGCCGGCGACCGCGGCGAAATAGCCGGCGGCGATCGTGCCGGTGAGGATGGCGATGAAGGTCGCGCCCTCGACCAATGCGTTTGCCGACGGCAGCGCCGACGACGGCAGATGATCCGGCAGGATGCCGTATTTGATCGGGCCGAACAGCGCGGCGATGACGCCGAAACCGAACAGCGCGGCGAACAGAACCGGCAACGATGCCAGCAAAAACCCGGCGATGGCGACAAAGGCGATGGCGATCTCGCCGAGCTTGAGCCGCTGCGCCACCCGCGCCTTGTCGTAACGGTCGGCCAATTCGCCGCCGAGTGCCGACAAGACGAAATACGGAAAGATGAAGATCGCGCCGGCGAGCGTGATCAGCACCTCGCCCTGCGTATGCGACATCGACGCGTCGCCGATGCGGAACAGGATCAGGAAGACCAGCGCGGTCTTGAGAAAATTGTCGTTGAAGGCGGAAAAGAACTGGCACCAGAACAGCGGCGCGAAACGGCGCGAGAGCAGCAGATTCACGGTCACTCGTCTCCGGCTTGGTTAGGCAAGTTCTCGATCATGCAAGCGGGCGTCGTCTGCGCGGCGACGACGATGACCGTAACAAAAAGGGGCGGTGGAAACCGCCCCTCTCGCACACCCGACACAGCTTTTACGCAAACGCTACGCTCTCACGCAACCCACATGGTTTTTGAAAAAGGTTCGCTGTCCGATCAGAACCACCGGTCAGAAGCGGATCGTTCGCTTCGCCGGCTGCATCATCACCGCGGCTACCGTGAGACCCACGGCCGCCAGGATCGAAATGACGAAGAGCATCAGCATGCTGGAACCTCCTCGTATGAATGGCCTGCGCTGGAAAACGCAGCGAGAGAACGCCGGCCCTGGCTGAACGTTCCTTCAGTCCGGCCTAGCCGTCATCCCCCTTGTTTTGCAATGCGTAATAAAAGTTGAAAATAACCGGGCGAAAATCGGTCAAATCGCGACGATTCAGGCCGGATTCCGCAGTCTTTGCTGCAGGTCTGCCAATAAAATGCGCAGATCCAGCTCCCGGAACTCCACAAAAATTCTGCGCATCCACCGCTGCAGCTCCAGCCCGACCGTCATCGGCACGGTACTGATTCGCGGGCCGGAGAACGTGAACGGTGCAGTGATGTATGGACGGAGCCCCGGCGCGAGTGCGGGAAGACGCACGGTCGCCGTGCCGGCGGGATATCGCCGCGGCGGCGCGCCGATCATCTCGTTGATCACCGGCACGACGATCAGGCCAGCGGCCTCGCGCACCAGCCGATCGTAAAACGTGCGCGATGTCGCATCGTCCGACGCGACGAACAGCACGACCGGGGCGATGCGCCGCTCGCGCGCTTCGAGCGCGAAGCCAGTGTCGCGCAGCACATCGAGAAACGGCCGCAGCGCCAGCGGCCCGACATCGACGATGCGGTTGACGCCGTCGCCGGCGATCAGCCGGTCGAACAGCGCCATCTGATCCTTGATCCCCGCGATCGACGCGCGCTCCGCATGCGCGGGAAAAAACCGCGGCAGATCGCCTTCATCGTTGAGATCGAAGGCTTCCGCCGCGCGCGCATTGAACAGGAAGAAGTCGAGCAGCAGACGCGCGACCAGGGTGCGCCCGACCTGCGGGCGCGGCGACATCACCAGATAGATCGCGCTGCGAAACGACATTCCCGAAACGACATGGCTCCAAGGATTTGCTCTCAAGCCGGCTTTATCGTCGCGCACCGATGCGGGCGCTTATCCGGCGATCTGGTGGATCGAACCTTCGGGGCGCGCGGTGAGGCTTTCCGGCAGCTTCACACGGTCGAACTCGCTCCAGACATTGCCGAGCCAGTGCCGCACATAGCCGCGCAGCACGAACGAATAATTGGCGGCGTCGCCGCGTACGGTCTTGTTGGCGACGAAGGTGACGAACGGCACCGAGGCCAGCTCGACCTGTTCGCAGGCCATTTCATTGAGCTTCGGCACGGTGATTTCCGACGCGCCGCGGATGCGCTTGAAATAGCTGTCGTAGGTGGCCGGATCCCAGTCGAAGAACGACGTATTGTTGATGAAGTTCTTCACCAGGAAATAGCGCGCGTCGCCGACGAACTGCGCGGTGTCGGCGATTTCATCGAGCGAGGCGATCGACGGTCCGAGAATGTGGAACACGCAGAAGGTGATCTGCCCCTTCTGCACCGATTCCAGGAAGCCGATATCGCGCAGCGCCTGCAGCGTCGGCGAGAGCAGACCCGCGCGGATGTCGATCACCGTGACCTTCGCCTCGGCGGTGCCGAGGGTGTCGAAGATCTTCATCTGGTCGGGCACCGCGGTGACGTCGACCACCTCGGTCACGTCCGGATGAAACCGCTTCAGCGTGCCGCGCGGCGCTTCGGTGTCGAAGGCGCGCACGCCGATCTTGTGCGCGGTGAAGTAATCGAGCAGCGTGCGCGCGACCGTGGTCTTGCCGACGCCGCCCTTGTCCGCACCCACCAGAATGACCGCCGGTTTCACCATTCTCATCCTCGCCGGCCGTGCCGGAACCGAATCGCCATTCAATATACGACGCGCGCGCGATTGGATCGAACACGCGCGCGCGACGATGCACCGTTTCCATCGCGGCGGCGCGTGACGCTTCGCAATGCGCAACCCCGCGCCGGTGATCTCGCTGCGCGATCATGCGGCGACGACACGACGGCGACGGGCGTCAGATCCGGAGGCGCGGAGCGCGGGCCGCCGACCCGCTTCCGTCCCGCCCCGGCGAGAAACGGCTATCCCCCGGAATTCACAGCACTAATTGCGGTGTATGATTAGGCCATAGGCCAAATCTATCTCTCGTTGACAGCAAGGCGTCGCGCCCGCCATGTCAGGAACGCTGATATCCGGACGAAGCGAGGAAGAACCCGCCAGAACATGGGCGTTCCGGGCGGGTTTTTCTTTGCGCCGCGTCCCAAGCCGGATGCGGCCGATAAAAGCAAGGCGCGGCAATAACTTAAGCCGGGTTTGGATCGGGGCTCAGGCCCGGTGCGCGGCCTGCTCCAGCCCTGCCTCCTCCGTCAGACTGGCGAGATCGCGGAAAATCGAGGCGACGGCGAGCTGCCGGCCACCCTTCCTGTAGCGCAGCAGGCAGTCCTTGCCGGCGATGCTGCCCTCGACGACGATCTCGTCCCATTCCTCGGCGTGACCGACATAGTTGATCGGCACGTCGTAGTGCTGGCTCCAGAAGAACGGCACGGCATCGAACGCGGTCTTCTCCCCGAGCATGTTGAGCGCGGCGACCTGCCCCTGGCGTTGCGCCACCACCCAGTGCTCGACGCGGATATGCGCGCCGCTGTGCGGGTCCGGCCAGCGCGCGATATCGCCGGCAGCGTAAATGCCCGGCGCACTGGTCCTGAGGAATTGATCCACCACCACGCCGCGATCGAGAACGAGACCGGCTCGCTCCGCGAGATCGAGTCTCGGTTTGACGCCGACGCCTTCCACCACCAGATCGGCATCGATGGCGACGCCGCTCTTCAACGTCGCGCGCCTTCCGTCGTAGCGCACGACCGTGTCACCGAGATGGAATACGACGCCGTGTTGCTCGTGCAGCGCGCGCACGAAATCGCCCATCGCCGCGCCAAGCACGCGCTCCATCGGCCGCGCTTCCGGCGCGACCACATGCACGTCGAGCCCACGCGTGCGCAGCGATGCCGCCACTTCGAGACCGATGAAGCTCGCACCGACCACCAAGACGCGCCGCGCCGTGGCGGCGGCGTCGATAATGGCGCGGCAATCGGCCTGCGACCGCAAGGTGAAAATCCTGTCGTCCGCGCCACCGGGGATCGGCAGCCGCACCGGCGCGGCGCCGGTGGCGAGCAGCAGCGCGTCGAACACCAGTGTTTCACCATCCGCCAGCGTGACGGCGCGCGCATCCGGATCGATGGCGGCAACCTGTTGCCCCAGTCGCAGGCCGATCTCCGAGTCGCGATAGAAATCCTCGGAGCGCAGCGGCAGCCAGTCCTCCGGCGCGCTGCCGGCGAGATAATCCTTCGACAGATTGGGCCGGTCCACCGGTAGCGACGCCTCCTGGCCGATCATCGTCAGGCGTCCGTCATAGCCGCGCCGACACAGCATCTCCGCCGCCGCGAACCCCGCGGCGCCGGCACCGACAATGACAATCGTGCGCGGACGCGGGGCCGGCGATGAGGCTGCGGATGACGGCGCGGCGCTCCGCTTGTCGCGCACCACGATCCGGTCGCCGGTCCGCTCCACCTGCCATACATCGAGCGGCGCGAAGGCCGGCGCGCAGGTCGCTTCGCCACTGCGCAGATCGAAACAGGCATGATGCCACGGGCAGCGGATCGTCGTACCAGTGACCAGACCTTCGGCCAGCGGGCCGTGATAGTGCGTGCAAAAAGCATCGACGGCGAAGATATCGTCGCCGGTCTTCACCAGCAGTACCGCGCGGTCGCCGACATGGCCGACGAGCTTTCCATCGAGCAGATCGGCGATGGCGACCCCTTGCGTCAGGTCAGGGCCGGCTGGCGTATTTTGATCGTCCGACATCGTGCTCTCCTTCCCTGATGCGGGCTGCTACTGCACCGCCATCATGAAGTCCTGACGCAATTGCGGATTGTCGCGAAAGCAGCCGAGCATCCGGCTGGTGACGAGATCCGTGTCGGGCTTGTGGACGCCGCGCGTCGTCATGCAATGATGCGTCGCCTTGACAACGACCGCGACGCCTTTCGGTTTCAGGATTTTGTCGATGGTGTCGGCGATCTGCGCCGTCATCTTCTCCTGCACCTGCAGGCGGCGGGCGAACACGTCGACCACGCGGGCCAGCTTGCTGATGCCGACCACGCGCCCGTCCGGCACATAGCCGACCCAGGCGCGACCGATCACCGGCGCCATGTGATGCTCGCAATGGCTTTCGAACGGAATGCCGCGCATCAGCACCATCTCGTCGTAGCCGCCGACCTCCTCGAAGATGCGGGCGAGATAATCCGCCGGGTCCTGCGCATAACCGGCGAAATATTCCTCGAACGCGCGGGTGACGCGCGCCGGCGTATCCTGCAAACCCTCGCGTTCGGGATCGTCACCGGTCCAGCGGATCAGGGTACGCACCGCCGCCTCGACCTCGGCCCGGCTGGGTTTTTGAACGGGCGTGTGATTTGGCTTCTGCATCTCGGCAGCCGCCTGCTCGCGCGGCTCGAGCACGCGCACATGCAAATTCATTGGCATTGTCTCCTGGCCTGATCCCGCCCATTGGATGGCGCAGATCAGCGGAGGTTCCCGGCCAAAGACGAATTAACCGCGCGCTCGTCCATCGCGCGACGGGTGGCTGCATCTACGCCCGGCCGTGGCCGATCCGGCGCTATTTCTTCGGGCGCTTCGGTTTCGCGGACGTGGTCACGTCACGACCCCGTTTCGCGCCGAATGCCTTGGCGAGATTGATCGAATAAGGCGTCTCGTCGGCGACATGATGCAGGAAATTCCCCACCACGGTGATGTCGCGCGTGCTGTTGCCGACGAACAGCCGGTCGTTGATCTCCTTCAGCACCGGCGTCAGCCGCGCGAGAATATCGTGACCCTTGTCGGTCAGATTGATCAGCACGGCACGGGTGTCGCGCGGGTGCGGCTGCTTATGCAGAATGCGTTTTCGCACCAGCTTGCCCACCTCGGCCGTCACATTGGCGGCGGCGACGTGGACCTCGCGCGCGAGCGAACTGATGCCGACCTCGCCTTTTTGTTCCTGCTGCCAGGTCGCAAGCAGGATCGCGAACTCCGCCGCGCTCAGGTCCACCGTCGTCGCGAGCGCGCGGCGCAGCGCCAGCATGCCCGCCGCCGCCGCGAACAGGTCGGCAATGAATTCGCGGAATTTCAGGTCCGAGCCGTCCACCAGCAGTTCGGGCAGGCTGATGGTCAGGCCGTCCGACCGCGCCGGGAGCGCGGGCCGCCGGGTCGTGCGTGCCATTGAGTTCTTCTTGGGTTTGTCGATCGTGCGCGCCATGAAACATGACCGCCGGGCGCGAAACAGGCGCCAATGCCATGCGCCGGGCGGTGCCAGTCCCTTACACGATGGGGCGCTGCCGCGGAATACTCATCCCGCCGTCACCAGCCGTGCAGCCACATATTATCGTCGGGGGCGCGGGCCCCGTCGTCGCTGACGAGGCGCTGATAGCGGCCGGAGAAAAACACCAGCGGCATGCGGCCGGGCTGATGCTGGGTGTAGCCGGTGACCTCGACCACGAAAATCTCATGGTCGCCACCGTCATAGACCGCGTAAGGCCGGCACTCGAAATGCAGCATCACCTCGGGCGGCAGCGGCGCACCGTTTTGCCCACGGCGCTCGGAAAGTCCGTCCCATTTCGCGCCGGTTGCCTTGGCGAAGCGGTTGGAAAGCTCGGTCTGCTGCTCCCCGAGCATGGAGATCGCCAGCGTCTTGGCCGCGCGCCACTGCGGCAGGCTGAGGGCGGTGCGCGCGAGGCTGAACAACACCAGCGGTGGATCGAGCGACACGGAGTTGAACGAGCTCACGGTCGCGCCGAGCTTCACGCCATCGACCTCGGCGGTGATGATGGCGACCCCGGTCGCGAATTGACCGAGGGCGTTGCGGAACGCGCGCGGATCCATGCCGGAATCCCTGCGACCGGTCGTGTCGCTCATGTCAGCCACCTGTTCATCACCGGGAAGGGTTCGAAACGCAGCCTGCCGAAGCGCGCACCGTCCTGACCTCACCCGGCGATCGGCAGGGTGATGGTCTTGTACCGATGCGTGATCTTGCGCTTGCCGAATGGATCCTCGAGCTCGATCTCGAACAGCTCCGCTCCTTCGATCTCGCCGTGCACCGCCGACGTGCCGCAGAACATCGCGGTGCCGGCGGGGAGTTGCTTCCCCGCGCCGAGATAGCGCGCGATCAGATCGTCCGGATGCCGCATCTTCGCCAGCGGACCTTCCTGATAGAGACGCCGCGTTCCGTGCCGGGTCGCGAACGATCGGATCATCAACTGGTCCCAGCGCGCCGACACCTCGTCGAACCGCCAGAGCATGGTCGATACCGGCTTCGCGCACATCTGCTTGGAGATCGTGATGCCGACGGTTTCCACCTGGCGGTCGGTGTGGTCGGAGCCCACACCGAGCCAGAGGCCGTCGGGCAAACTGAAGATCACCGGCTCGACCTCGCCGCTGGATGCTTCGCCGACCACTTCGATCGCGGGCGATTGCGTCAGCAGCGCCGCCGCGCCGCGATAGAAGATCGGCGTCGAGGCCGGACGCTTCACGCCGAGCTTTTCGAGTTCGACGATGTGCGCTTCCATGGCCGCCGGGTCGCGCCCCGTCCACCCGGCGATCACGAGGGACGACACGGTGGCGCTGATCGCGCCACCGGCTTCGTTGGTGAAATTCAATTGCATCGTCTGGTCCGTATCTCTGGTTCGTGGGTAATCAGTAACGCTTGATGAGCGGCAGCATCGCCACCGAACCGATCACACCGGCGCCGACCAGCACCAGCAACCCGGCATTGAAATTGCCGGAAGTGCCGATGATCCATCCCATCAGCAGCGGAGAACAGGCCCCGATCAGGTTGCCGGCGCCGTTGTAGACGCCGACGCCGGAGGCCGTGACCGACGGCGGGATGATCTGCGCGGCCATCGCGAACAGCGGCGGCAATGCCGACCCCCAGAAGCCCGCGCTCAACGCCATCACGATGGCGGCGGCGTAAGGGTTCGACATCAGCGACACCACATAGATCAGCGCGCCCGCCATGAACAGCCCAACGAAGCAGACGATCGCGCGCCGGCCGATGCGGTCGGCGATGTAACCGCCGGCGAGTTCACCGCAGAACATCAGCAGGAAGGGCAGCGAGGCGAAGATGCCCAGCGACTGGAGATTGAAGCCCTGAACCTTCTGCAGATAGCTCGGCAGCCACGCATTCAGTCCCCACAGATAAACGAGGCAGCCGGAGTTGAAGATCAGGATCATCCAGAAACGCCAGTCCTTGAGGAAGATCGCGATATTTCCGGTCAGCGAGGTTTTGGATGCTTCGTCGGCCCGCGCTTCCGCTTCGCGGTAAGCCGGCCAGTCGCGCACGAAGGCGAGCACGGCCGGCACGATGATGACGATGTTGAGGATCGCCAGCGCATAGAACGACGCGCGCCAGCCGAACGCCGCGACGAGCGCGATGGTCAGCGGAAAGCCGATCGCCGAGCCGAGCGGGCTGCCGACCATCCAGACCGAGTTCGCGCGGGCCTGCTCGTTCTTCGGAAACCAGCGTTTGATCACCTTGTTGACGAGACTGAATTGCGGTCCTTCGGCGATGCCGAGCAGCACGCGCCAGAAGATCATCACGCCGAACGACGAGGTGGCGCCGATCAGCGCCATGAACACGCCCCACAGGGTCGCGCCGGCGACGAGGCTGCGGCGCGGCCCCCAGATATCGCCGATGAAGCTGAGCAGAATGCCCGACACGCCGTAGGCGAGCAGGAACGACGTCATCAGCAGGCCGAGCAGCGGCGGATTGAAACCGACGCCGATGGTCTCGTTGAAATCGGCGTTGGTGAACAGCACCGCGATCGAGATGCGATCGAAGAAACCGGCGATGACGACGAGCAGCAGCACGCCGGCGACGAGCCAGCGGCGGCGCGCCTGAGGCGTGGACAACGCAGGGGTTTCCGAGATGGTTTGCGAGGTCATGAGCAACTTCCTTTGGTGTTTCCCGGCCGTTTTATAATTTAATTGCCAATACAAGATACATATGTATCATAGCAAAAATCAAGCGCGCTGATCGGACCCTTCGGGCAGCGCGATCGCCGGAGAGCGAACAAACGGGAGGACGGCCATGAATGTCGTTGAGAACGTGAGCAGAATGACCACGCATGCGAGCGGCTCCGCGGGCCTGCGCACCGGCGCCGAATATCTGGAATCGCTGCGCGACGGCCGCCAGGTCTTCGTCGACGGCGAGAAGGTCAAGGATGTCACGACGCATCCGGCCTTTGCCGGCGGCGCGCGCTCATTGGCGAATTTGTTCGATCTCGCCGCGGCCCCGGAAAACCGCGAACGCATGACCTTCACCTCGCCCAAGACCGGCCAGCCGGTGTGGCGCGCCTATCAGATCCCGAAGACGCACGCCGATGTGAAAGCGAAGCGGCTCGCGGCGGAAGCCTGGGCGGAAGCGACGTTCGGGCTGATGGGCCGCACGCCGGATCATGTCGCGGGATTCTTCGCCGGCTATGCGGCGACGCCGGGCGTGTTCGCCGCCGGCGGCCAGCAGTTCGCCGACAACGTGGTCAAATTTTACGAGAAGCTGCGCGACACCCATCAGTACGTCAGCTACGCGATCGTTCCGCCGCAGATCGACCGCAGCAAGCCCGCGCACCAGCAGACCGATCCGACGCTCTATGCCGGCGTGGTCAAGGAAACCGACGGCGGCATCGTCATGTCGGGCGCGCAACAGCTCGCCACCGCGGGCCTCTATTCGGATTACATCTATCTGAGCTGCATCCATCCGCTGCAGCCCGGCGACGAGAATTACGCCAACGGCGTCGCCATCCCCGCCAACGCGCCGGGCGTGAAGCTCTATCCGCGCCGCGCCTTCGCCAATGTCGCCACCAACTCGTTCGACTATCCGCTGACGTCGCGCTTCGACGAAGTGGATTGCTTCGTCGTGCTCGATAACGTGTTCGTGCCGTGGGAAAACGTCTTCATCTATCGCAATACCCAGGTGTGCCGCGACCAGTGGTGGAAGACGCCCGCCCATCTTTACGGCAACTGCCAGGCACAGGCGCGCTATGCGACCAAGCTGCGCTTCATGGCCGGCCTCGCCAAGCGCATGAACGAGATGACCGGCAACGACTCCAATCCGGCCGTGCAGGTGCAGATGGGCGAACTCGCGTCGCTGATCTCGATCGTCGAAAACATGCTGCTGGCGCAAGAAGTCGCCGCGAAGATCGACAAGGACGGTGTGCTGTGGCCGTCGGGCACCGCGCTCTATTCGATCATGGCGCTGCAGTCCGAACTGAACTCACGCATGCTCGAGATCATCCGCGAACTGACCGGCGCCGCGATGATCACGCTGCCGTCCTCGGCCGCCGATTTCGACAATCCGGAGATGAGCGCCGACATCGAACGCTTCATGCGCTCCAGCGTCAGCGACGCCAAAACCCGCGTCGCCGTGATGCGCATGGCGTGGGATTTCATCGGCTCGGAAATGGGCGCCCGCCATCAGCAATACGAGAAGTTCTACGGCGGCGCTTCCTTCCTCGTGAAAGCCAACATGTTCCGCAGCTTCGACTTCAAGCGCGCGACCGGCATGGTGGATGACGCGCTCGCGCTGCCGCCCATCGGCCGCTGACAGCCCCGCGGCCGCCTCACATCATCGCGCGGGCCGGACGATGTCCGGCTCGGGCGAACGGCCAAGTGCGAGGACGAGGGACGAGGACAGGAAGTGGTGCCGCAAGAGGGACTCGAACCCCCGACCCCCTCATTACGAATGAGGTGCTCTACCAACTGAGCTATTGCGGCCCCGGCGGCCCGACGCGGGGGCCGTCAATGCCGCCTCTGTATCGGCGCGGCGCGAAATTGGCAACCGCGATCCGATCGAGAGCCGCAGGAGAGCCGGGCCGATCGGCCGGTTAGTCGGGGCGGCGGCCGTTGCCGGACCAGCCGCTGGCGGCGGGCGCGGCCAATCCCTCGGGATTGTCCTCGACCCCGGTTCCACCGATCCCCGGATCGTCCGGCGCATGCACCAGCGGGATCACCACCGGCGCGGCCGACTTGGCCGGATCCGGCTTTGCGACGTCCGGTTTGGATGGTTCGCGCGCTTCCGGCACGGTTTGACCGGGCGCGGCGGCCGGCACTTCCGACGGCTTCGGCGCGGGTGCCGACGCCGCCGCCAGTTCTGCCGCCAGAGGCGACGCAGGGATGGGCGAGCCCTGGATGGGCGAAGCGGGCAAGGACGACGCGGGCTGCCCCTCGTCCGGGTCCGGCTCGGACGGCTCGTCGTCGATGGCCGGCGGGAGCGGCACAAGCTCGGCCGGCGCGGCGCCGGGCGCCATCTCGATCACCGGGCCGGGACGGCCGCCGATCTCCTCCAGCGGCACCTTCCACTGGAACGCGTCGAGCTTGCCGGTGACCGGCGACACCGGCAGCCAGCGATCGGAAATCACGCCATCGGCGGTCCAGACCGGATCGGGCCGCGCGGTCATCGCCCGCGCCAGCCATTGCCGCGCCCGGCCAGCGTCGCCGCCATCCTGATCCTCAATGTCCGCCATCAGCGCCGCGACACGCTGGGTCGGCGCGGCGACATAAGGCTCGAGCGCCCGACGCGCGAGCGTAAAGTCGCGCGCATCGATCGCCGCGCGCGCCACCGCCAGCGCGCCCTCAATCTCTGCCGGCGTTTTCGCGGCGAGCGCCTGCACCCGCTCCAGCCGCTCGCGCGCCGACGCGCCAAGCCGCGCATCGGCATAAGCATCGGCGAGATCGGGATGCGGATGGACGCGCCATGCGGCTTCAAGCATGCGCGAGGCCTTGCGCCGTTCGCCCGCTTCCGCGAGCTGACGGCCGGCGAGCACCGCCGCCGGCACCAGCGCCGGCGCGAGCTTCACCGCTTCGCGCGCGAGATCGCGCGACGTGTCGCGGTCGGTCTCGGCCAGCGTTTGCGCCCGCGCGGTGAGCAGCACCGCGCGCTGCCGGCGATAATCCGCTTTATCGAGATCGCCCTTCATCCGTTCGAGCGCGGCCAGCGCGCCGGCCCAATCCTGCGACGCGCAGCGCGCATCGAGCACCGCCTGCGAGGCCCAGTGCACGCCGGACGACGTCTGCACCGCTTCTTCGGCGACGCGCTGCGCCGTCTCGCCGTCGCCGCGCCGCTGCGCCTCGATGAACAGGCCGCGCAAACCGAGCAGCCGCGTATCATCACGCTGCGTCATGGTGCGGAACGCACGCTCGGCATCGGGCGCGTCGCCGGCGAGCTGCGCCGCCTGCGCGGTGAGCAGCAAGGTCAGCGAATCGTTCGGCGCGAGACGATGCGCCTCGGCGGCGGCACGGCGCGCCTTGTGCGCATCACCGCTGCCGATGGCGATCAGGCCGCGCGAGATGGCATTGTGCCCCTTCATGGCGCGGCGATTGCGGATGAACAGCGACACCTGTTCCGGCGACCGCAACAGGAAGCGCAGCAGCGACCACAGCACGATCGCGACGACGACGACCGCCGCGAGCGCGGCCAGCGCCACCATCAGCGAGGTTTCGATGCGATAGCCGAGCCAGGTGATGGCGATGTCGCCGGGCCGATCGGCGAACCACGCCACACCGAGCGCCAGCGCGCCGACAAAAATCAGGAACAGGGCAACGCGGATCATGAGCGCCCCGTCACCGTGAACCGAAGGCGCGCGACGTATCCGCGAGCAACGCGCGGCTGGCCTGCAGCGCGGCGTCGCGCGCTTCGGCGCGGGCGATCCAGCCGTCGGCAGGCGCGCGCGACCGCGGCGGCAGGGATTTAAGCTCGTTGATCGTGGCGGCGATGTCGCCGCGCGCGGCGTGCTGCTCGACGCGGGCAATCACTGCCTGCGGATCGCTGCCGGCGGCGCTGCCGACCGGACGCACGCGCACGAGCTTCGCCGCATTGGCCTCGAGCCGATCCAGGAAGCCGGTCCCGCCGCTCGCTTGCGGCGTGTCGCTCGCCTGCACCGCGCGCAGCGCCGGCAGCAGCGCGATGAGATCGCGCGCCAGCGCCGACGCACCCGGCACACCGGAGGCGGCGAGCGGCTCGAGCTTTCCGAGCGCGGCCTTGTCGACGCCGAGTGCCGACGCCGCTTTTAGTTCAGCGTCATAGGACTCTCCGGAGAGCACCGCTTCGCGCAATGTCAGCACCGCAAGCGCGCGTCGCGCGCCGCGATCGACCGTCTCGGCGTTGCGCGCGGCGGCGAGATCGCTCACCGATTTTTCCAGCACGGCGATCCGCGCGGCGAGTTGCGCATCGGCGGCGCTGTCGCGCGCAATCGTCTGACGATCGATCGCATTGGCGTCCTTCGCCGCTGCCGCCGCTGTCTTCTCGGCGCTGTCGGCACGAGCCGCCGTATTGTCAACGCGGGTCGACAACGCCGCGAGCGCGACTCCGACCGACTTCATGGCGTTCTCGGCCGCGTCGAGCCGCTGCGTCAAGGCCTGGTCTTTGGCCGGATCGTTCGCCGGCGTCGCCTTCAACGCGGCGAAGGTCTTGTCCAGCTCGGCGACGCGGCGCGCCAGCGCTTCGAACGCATCGTTGCGCACCACCGGCCGGTTGCCGAGGTCGTTGACCTTCATCTCCAGCACCGAGACGCGTGCGCGCATGGCCGTGGTGCCGGCGTAACGGATCGGCACCATGCCGGTCAGCCACAGCGCGAACAGCACGAGAGAAACAATGAGACCACCCGCGAGACCTGCCGCGAGGCCGGTCGCGGAGAAGGTGTCCGACCAGATCGCGCGCGCGCGGCCGCGCGGCGCGGCATCGGCAGCCTCGTCGCGCGGGGTGTTCTGCTCCGCGTCGCGGGCAATGAAGTCGCGCGCCGATTCCGGCTGGAAGGTCGCGGACGACGGCTCCGCCTGCGTCGCGGATTCAGCGGCCGGAGCCGGCTGCTGACTGGCTTTCACCGCCTCTTCGGCGGCGCGCGCCGCGGCTGCCGCCGCGTCGGTCTCGGAGGTAATGTCCTTGGCCGTGCCGTCGATGGTCGGCGGCTGACGCTTGGCGCGCCGGGACGGCTGCGGCCGTGCCGGATCGTCCGCTGCGGGCTTGTCGTCGGCCATCGCGTTCCATCTCCTGTCGCCAGTCCAAGGGCATACCCCCCGGCGGAAGGCCCGGCAACCGGGCGCGTCAATCCAGCAGGAACAGGAGATGGGCCTCGTCCGGCCGCGCCGCAACCGTGACGGTGTCCGCCCCCGCCTCGCGCAACACCACCGCGACCGGCTCCGCCAGGCACACATGCAGAGGACGGAGTGCCTGCGGCAGCAGGCCCGCCTCGGCCGCCGCGGCGAGATAGTGCCGGGCGGTGCGACGGGAATAATGCAGCACGGCATCGATTTGGCCGCCCCCGAGTTCCGCGCGCGCGTCGGCGGCCAGGGGTTGCAGCAGCGCGCGATAGATCACCGCCAGGGTCACGGCGAGACCATCCTGTCGCCCTTCTTGTGCCAGCGCCGCACCAAGATCGGCGGCGCGATCCGCGCCGGCCAGATAAAGGAGCGGCGCGGCGGTCGCGCCGAAGCGCGCACGCACTAGCCGCACCAGCGACGCCGCGTCGCCGTCAGCCGCCTCGACCGAGACAAACCCCGCGTCCCGCGCCACCGCCGCGGTCGCCTCGCCGACCGCCAGCGCCGGCAGCGCTGTCACACGCGCCCGCGCCGGGTGCGCCGCCAGCGCGCGCACCGCATTGGCGCTGGTGATCAGCACCGCCGCGAACGGGCCGGCGCCGATCTCCGCCGCGACCGGCTCGATCCGCAGCAGCGGCGCAAGGACCGGCGCGTGGCCGCGCATCCGCAGCGCCGCGGCCGTGCGGGCATTGTCAGGCTCGGGCCGGGTCACCAGAATCCGCACAATTTTCCTTTGCTTCCCTTTCGAACCCTTCAGCGCAAAACATGGACCGGGGACTACCGGCAGGAATAGTCAACAAAGAACAAGCCAATTGCGCCGGCGGACCTCACAATGATACCCACGAGGACGTATTTCGCCGTTGTACGGCAAATCGCCGACACCACCTAACGCTCGCGTTCCGCTGACGCACGACACCAACCGGACGGCCCGATGATTGTTCTCGGTATTGAATCCACCTGTGACGAGACCGCCGCCGCGGTGGTGGAGCGCCACGAGGACGGGCGCGGCCGCATCCTGTCCAATGTGGTGCTGTCGCAAGTCAACGAACACGCGGCGTTCGGCGGCGTGGTGCCGGAGATCGCGGCGCGCGCGCATGTGGAGGCGCTCGACCACATCATCGCCAGCGCCATGGGCGAGGCGAAGATGAGTTTCGACAAGCTCGACGGCATCGCCGCCGCGTCCGGTCCCGGCCTGATCGGCGGCGTGATCGTCGGGCTGACCACCGCGAAGGCAATCGCGCTGGTCAATGAGAAACCGCTGATCAGCGTCAATCATCTCGAGGCGCATGCGCTCACCGCGCGGCTGACCGACAACACGCCATTTCCGTTCTGCCTGTTCCTCGCCTCCGGCGGACACACGCAGGTGGTCGCGGTGCGCGGCGTCGGCGAATACGAACGGATCGGCACAACGCTCGACGACGCCATCGGCGAAGCCTTCGACAAGACCGCGAAGCTGCTCGGCCTCGGCTATCCCGGCGGACCGCAGGTGGAGAAGGAAGCGTTGCGCGGCAATGCCGAACGCTTCGCGCTGCCGCGCCCGATGTTCGGACGCAACGATGCGGACTTCTCCTTCTCCGGACTGAAGACGGCGCTGCGGCTCGAAGCGGAGAAGATCGCGCCGCTGACCGATCAGGACGTCGCGGATCTGTGCGCCTCGTTCCAGCAGGCTGTCGTCGAGGTGGTGCTCGACCGGCTGCGCGCCGGCTTGCGCCTGTTCCGCGCGCGCTTCGGTGCGCCGACCGCGCTGGTCGCTGCCGGCGGCGTCGCCGCCAATCAGGCGATCCGCAAGACGCTGCATCGTCTCGCCTTCGAGGTCGGCACCGTGCTGGTGGTGCCGCCGGTGGAACTGTGCACCGACAACGGCGCGATGATCGCCTGGGCCGGCGCCGAACGGCTGGCGCGCGGCTTCATCGACCCGCTCGATGTCGCGCCCCGCGCGCGCTGGCCGCTCAACGAAGTCACCGGCCTCAAGACCGCAGGCCAGTACCGGACGATGCCGCGCCGATGAGAAAACAACGATGAGCGTGCCGACGCATATCCAAACGATCGGCGTGCTCGGCGCCGGCGCCTGGGGTACCGCGCTCGCCAATGTCGCGGCGCGCGCGGGGCGCGACGTTATTCTGTGGGGACGCAACGCCGAGGCGATGCGGCGCATCGGCGAACGGCGCGAGAGCCCGCGTCTGCCCGGCATCAAGCTCGACGACGCGGTGCGCGTCACTGCTGACCTCAAGACGGCGGCGACGGTCGATGCGATTCTGCTGGTCGTGCCGGCGCAGGCGGTGCGCGAGACCGCGAGCACGCTGCACGACATCATGCCCTCCGGCACGCCGGTGGTCGCCTGCGCCAAGGGCATCGAGCGCGGCACGCAGCGGTTCATGACCGAGGTGATTGCCGAGGGCGCGCAGACCGCGCTGCCGGCGATCCTGTCGGGACCGAGTTTCGCCAGCGACGTGGCGCGCGGCCTGCCGACCGCCGTGACGCTCGCCGCGCGCGAGCCGGGCCTTGCCGAGGTGCTGGCGCGCGCACTCGGCTCCTCGAGCTTCCGTCCCTATCATTCGACCGACGTGCGCGGCGTCGAGATCGGCGGCGCGGCCAAGAACGTGCTGGCGATCGCCGCCGGCATCGTCACCGGGCGCGGCCTCGGCGCCAGCGCCACCGCCGCGATGACGACGCGCGGCTTCGCCGAACTGTTCCGCTTCGGCCGCGCGTTCGGCGCGCGCGGCGAAACGCTGACCGGCCTGTCCGGCCTCGGCGATCTGGTGCTCACCTGCTCCAGCCCACAGTCGCGCAATTATGCGCTCGGTCTCGCGCTCGGACGCGGCGAGGCGGTGCATGGCGGCGTGCTCGCGGAAGGCGCGCTCACCGCGCCGGTGCTGGTGGCGCTGGCGCGCGCGCATGAGATCGAGATGCCGATCGCCAAAGCGGTGGCCGCGGTGCTCGACCAATCCCTCAGCGTCGATCAGGCCATCGAGGCGCTGATGACGCGGCCGTTCCGTGCGGAGGACTAGATGGCCTACTGGCTGATGAAATCAGAACCCGATGCCTGGTCGTGGGAACAGCAGGTCAAGAAGGGCGCGAAGGGCGAAGCCTGGTCCGGCGTGCGCAACCACACCGCCAAGCTGAACCTGATGAAGATGAAGAAGGGCGACCACGCCTTCTTCTATCACTCCAATATCGGCAAGGAGATCGTCGGCATCGTCCACATCGCCCGCGAGCACTACCCCGATCCGACGGCGAAGCCCGGCGATCCGTGGGTTGTCGTCGATGTCGTCGCCGACGAGCCGCTGGCGAAGCCGGTGTCGCTCGCCACCATCAAGGACGAGCCCAAGCTCAAGGAGATGGCGCTTTTGAAATATTCGCGGCTGTCGGTGCAGCCGGTCACCGACGCGGAATGGAAACTGCTCTGCAAGATGGGCGGCGTGAAGGCATAATACCATGATGCAGCCGCACAGCATGACCGGCATCCTGATAGCCGCCATCGTCGCCTGGCTGTTCGGCGCCATTTATTACACCCTGCTGGCGCCGCGCTGGCTCTCCGCGCAAGGCAAGACCGTGGAGCAGCACAAGGCCGAGCTGGCGGCGAAGCCGGCCTGGCGCAAGGCACTGCCGTTCGTGCTCTCGTTCGTCGCGGAATTCCTGATGGGCATGACGCTGTACGGCATCATGACTCACGGCAATCTGTTCTATGCGCGCGCCGGCGCGATCTCCGGCGCGTTCTGCTGGTTCGGCCTCGTGCTCACGACCATGGCCGTCAACAATGCCTATGCCGGGCGACGCGCCGCGCTCACCGTGATCGACGCCGCGCACTGGCTTGGCGTGCTGGTGATCATCGGCGCCATCGTCGGCGCATGGGGCCCTTAATCCGGGGACCGTAACGGCACCCCGCGCCGGCCCTTGACTTCGCGGCAAGCGACACCATCTCACCGGTTCGGCGCGGTTCTGCCGCGCACCTTCCGACATCGCTCAGGCCCGTAGCCGATCGGCGTGCGCTTTCAACGGCGGCACACCGGTCGCCGGAGCATGAGCCTGTCCGGAAGTGACAGGTCGGCGACGGTCGCGCGGATGGGTGCGTGACCCTCCCCTGCGCATCAGAGCGCGGCCGTCGCGACCACCCTCAGCCGACAACCGGGCCACACTCCGCCACCACCAAAGTGGGACATTGGCGTGCCTTGTCCGCGGTCAAGGCGGCAGCGCATAATGCGGGATAATGGACGGCCAACAGGCCGGATCGACGCCGGCGGCCTCGGCCAGAGGCCGTGAGAGGGAGAAAGCGATGTCGGACAAGGTGTACGAGGTTTCCGCGGACTGGAAGGCCAAAGCCTTCATCGACCAGGCCAAGTACAAGGAGATGTACGCGGCCTCGGTGAAAGACCCGGACGGCTTCTGGCGCGAGCAGGCCAAGCTGCTGACCTGGAGCAAGCCCTTCACCAAGGTGAAGAACACCTCGTATGCGCCCGGCAACATCTCGATCAAATGGTTCGAGGATGGAAGGCTGAACGCTTGCTACAACTGCGTCGACCGGCATCTGGAGAAACGCGGCAACCAGACCGCCATCATCTGGGAAGGCGACGACCCGAAGGACAGCAAGACCGTCACCTACAGGCAGTTGCACGAGCAGGTGTCGCGCTTCGCCAATGTGCTGAAATCG
>JAHBZF010000055.1 GCA_019635575.1 Pseudolabrys sp.
TCGCGCTTCTCGACGCCGACGCCGTGCTCGCCGGTCAGCACGCCGCCGACCTCGACGCACAGTTTGAGAATCTCGGCGCCGAACTCTTCCGTCTTGTCGAGTTCGCCCGGCACATTGGCATCGTAGAGGATGAGCGGATGCAGGTTGCCGTCGCCGGCGTGGAACACATTGGCGACGCGCAGGCCGTAATGCTCCGATAGCTCTCGCATGCGCCTGAGCACTCGCGGCAACTGCCCGCGCGGGATGGTGCCGTCGACGCAGTAATAATCCGGCGAGATACGGCCGACCGCCGGGAACGCCGCCTTGCGCCCGGCCCAGAACAGCAGCCGCTCCTCCTCCGATTGCGACACCTTGCAGACGGTGGAGCGGCAGTCCTGCGCGATCGCTTCAACACGGCCGATCAGGTCGTCGACCTCGGCTTGCGGCCCGTCAACTTCGACGATCAGCAACGCCTCGACATCGAGCGGATAGCCGGCATGGACGAATTCCTCGACCGCGTGGATCGCCGGCGCGTCCATCATCTCCATACCGCCGGGGATGATGCCGGCGCCGATGATGCGGCCGACGCATTCGCCGGCATCCTCCGAGGTGGTGAAGCCGACCAGCACCGCACGCGCCGTCTCGGGCTTCTTCAGGATGCGGACGGTGATCTCGGTGACGACGCCCAACAGCCCTTCGGAGCCGGTGACGACGCCGAGCAGGTCGTAGCCGCCGGCGTCGAGATGCTTGCCGCCGAGGCGCAGGATCTCGCCGGTCATCAGCACGATCTCGCAGCCGAGCACGTTGTTGGTGGTCATGCCGTATTTCAGGCAGTGCACGCCGCCGGAGTTCTCGGCGATATTGCCGCCGATGGTGCAGGCGATCTGCGACGACGGATCGGGCGCATAATAGAAGCCCTCGTGCTCCACCGCCTTGGTGACGGCGAGATTGGTGACGCCGGGCTCCACCACCGCGACGCGGTTGTCGAAATCGATCTCGCGCACGCGGTTGAACTTGGCCATGCCGAGCAGCACGCCGTCGGCCAGCGGCAGCGCGCCCCCCGACAGCGACGTTCCGGCCCCGCGCGGCACCACCTTGATGCCGTTCGCGTGGCAGTAGCGCAGCACTTCGGCCACCTGCCGGGTGGTCTCCGGCAAGACAACGACCATCGGCAGTTGCTTGTAGGCCGGCAGGCCGTCGGATTCGAACGGCCGCATCTCCCGCTCGGCGGCGATCACCCCCTCGCCGGGGACGATCTGGCGCAGCGCCGCGACGATCTGCGCGCGCCGATCCAGCACGGCCTGGTCGACAGGGGGCATCCGAACGGACATATTCAACCTCGACTATATTAGAGATTGTACAACTGGTTATTCCGTGCAGAAAATGGAATATGCGGGGCGACCCCAATACTCTCAGGAGCAAGTGCGATGAAGGCAATGGCAGTGGCAATAGCAATGGTGGTTGGTTCGGCGGGTTTCGCCGCGGCGCAGGATCTGAGCGCCGGGGAAAACTCGTTCAAGAAGTGCCTGCCCTGCCATGCGGTCGGCCCCGGCGCCAAGAACAAGGTCGGCCCGGAGCTCAATGGCATCGACGGCCGTCATTCCGGCGAGGCGCCGAACTACAACTATACCGATGCCAACAAGAAGTCCGGCATCACCTGGAACGAGGCCCAGTTCCTTGAATACATCAAGGATCCCAAGGCCAAGATCCCCGGCACCAAGATGGTGTTCGCCGGTATCAAGAACGAGACCGAGGCCAAGAACCTGTGGGCCTATCTCGCCCAGTTCAAGGCCGACGGCAGCAAGAAGTAACCGCCGGGGAGTTATCCCACGACCAGGACAGCGCGCGCCGCATCTCCGATCGCCGACTATCGCGATACGTTGCGGGACGGCACGCGCGTCCTGATCCGTCCGCTGCGTCCTGACGACGCGGCGCTCTATCCCGACTTCGTCGCCACGCTGACGCCGGAGGATATCCGCCTGCGGATGTTCGCGCCGCTGGTGACGCTGAGTAAAGCGCTGCTCGACCGGCTGACCCGGTTCGACCGGGCGCACGCCTTCGCGCTGATCGCGCTCGACGAGACGACCGGCAAGATGCTCGGCGTGGTGCGGTTGCACAACGACGCCGGCGACGTCGCGGGCGAATTCGCGGTGCTGGTGCAGTCGCGGCTCAAGGGCCAGGGCCTCGGCTGGATGCTGATGCAGCGGATGATCGCCACCGCGCGGCAGCGCGGCATCCACACCGTGCACGGTCAGGTGCTGCGCGAGAACGTCACCATGCTGGCGATGTGCCGCGAGCTTGGCTTC
Organism: Pseudolabrys sp.; assembly: GCA_019635575.1. Lineage (GTDB taxonomy): Bacteria > Pseudomonadota > Alphaproteobacteria > Rhizobiales > Xanthobacteraceae > Pseudolabrys. The sequence continues at coordinate 2,286 of JAHBZF010000055.1, forward strand.
GCCGTCGCCGACGACCCGGACGATGCGTCGGTGGAACTGGTGACGCTCAACGTCGATGCGGCGGGGTGACGGTCAGTTGGTCGCCGGCATCGCCGCATGTGCAACGAGACCGCGCGCATGGGCATCGACGATGCCGAGCGCGCGCAAGGCGAACAGCGCCATTTCCTGCACCGCCTCCCGCCGCTCCGCCGGATCGTCCGCGACCTCACGCGCCGCCGGACCGAGCAGCCCGTCGATCAGCGCGCCGACCACGGCCGGCGCCGCGCGCGTCACGTCCTGTTCCGGCAGCACATTCTCCGTCATCGCCGCGGTGATGCGCGCGGAAAGTTCGGCCACCAGCGCCTGCCGATAAGCGCCGCGCGGCGCATCGAATTCGGTGTCCGCCGGCTCGGCGAGCAAAGCATAAGCGAGACGGCGCTGCGCCGACGCTCGCATGGCGAAGGTGACGATCGCCGCCGCCAGCGCCGACAACGGCCCCGGCGCGACGGTCGCGGCATCGCGCATCGCCGCGATCTCGCGCGCCGACACGGTGGCGACCAGTTGCGCCACCAGATCGGCCTTCGCGGGGAAATAGCGATACACCGTGCCGGCGGCGATGCCGGCGCGCTGCGCCACCGGCACGATCTGCACCGCGCGGATGCCGCCCTCCGCCGCCGCATCGCGCGCCGCGTCGAGGATCGAATCCTCGCGCTCGGCAAGACGACGCAGCACATTGGCGGTCTGGCGGTACGGCATGAATGAGTGAATGACGATTCAAACGCAGAACGCAAGAGGGAGGAAGCGGGATGCGCCGACAGAACCGCACATCCTCCTCCCGGTGTGGCCGATCAGGCTTTCGCCGCCAGCGCCTTTTCGCGGATCGCCGTCAGTGTGGTCGAGGGCGTGATGCCTTCGGCGTCGACCTTGAGATGGATGATCGCCGGTTGACCGGACTCCTGCGCGGCCTTGAACGCCGCCGGGAAATCCGCGGTTTTCGTCACCGTCACGCCGAAGCCGCCGAACGCACGCGCATAAGCGGCGAAATCCGGATTCTTCAGCGCGGTGGCGACGACGCGGCCGGGATATTCCCGCTCCTGGTGCATACGGATGGTGCCGTACATGCCGTTGTCGAACACGACGATGATGATCGGCAGCGCGTACTGCACCGCCGTCATGAATTCCTGGCCGTGCATCAGGAAATCGCCGTCTCCGGCGATGCAGACCACCGGCCGGTCGCGATAGAGCGCCTTGATGCCGACCGCGGCCGGTACGCCGTAACCCATCGAGCCCGAGGTCGGCGCAAGCTGCGTGGCGAACGACCGGAAACGGTAGAACCGGTGAATCCAGCCGGCGAAATTGCCGGCGCCGTTGCAGATGATCGCATCCGCCGGCAGCACCGTGCGCAGATGGCAGATCGCCTCGCCGAGATTGACGCTGCCCGGCACCGGCGTCGCCGTCTCGCTGAAAGCGAGATAGTCGGCATGCGCCGCGCGCGCGGTGTCCGCCCAGACCGGCTTCGGCGGCGGCGACAGCGCGGCCAGCGCCGCGCAGAACGCGACCGGCGTGGCGTTGATGGCGAGACGCGGCGCATAGACGCGGCCGAGTTCTTCCGCGCCCGGATGCACATGGACGAGCGGCATCTGCACGTTGGGAATACCGAACAGCGTATAACCCTGCGACGACATCTCGCTCATGCGGTCGCCGATCATGACGATGAGATCGGCGTCCTTCACCCGCGCCAGCAGCTTCGGGTTGGGGCCGATGCCGAGATCGCCGGCGTAGCAGGGATGCAGCGCGTCGATCAGATGCGCGCGGCGGAACGTGGTGCAGACCGGCAGCGACCAGCGCTCGGCGAACGCCATCAACTGATTGCACGCCTCCGGCGACCAGCGGCTGCCGCCGGCGATCACCATCGGCGCCTTGGCCTTGGCGAGCAGCGCCGCCATTTCCTGCATCTCGGCTGCCGCCGGCGCGGTGCCGATCTCGCGATACGGCAAGGCATCGGCGACGGCGATGCGCTCCACCAGCATGTTCTCGGGCAGGGCGATCACCACCGGCCCCGGCCGGCCGGACATGGCCACGTGGAAGGCGCGCGAGATGATTTCCGGGATGCGGTCGGCATCGTCGATCTCGGTCGCCCATTTGGCGATGGGGCCGAAAGCCGCGCGGTAGTCGACCTCTTGGAAGGCTTCGCGCTCACGCATGCCGGTCTCGATCTGGCCGACGAACAGGATCATCGGCGTCGAGTCCTGCTTGGCGATGTGGATGCCTGCCGAGGCGTTCGTGGCGCCGGGCCCCCGAGTCACGAAACAGATGCCCGGCCGCCCCGTCAGCTTGCCCTGCGCTTCCGCCATCATGGCGGCGCCACCTTCCTGCCGGCACACCGTGACAGGGATCGCGGCGTCATGCAGCGCGTCGAGCACCGCGAGATAGCTCTCGCCGGGCACGCAGAAGGCATGGGTGACGCCGTGCACCGCGAGTTGGTCCACCAGCACCTGACCGCCGGTCCGCATATTGTCCTTGCCGCGCATGCCGCACCTCGTCCTTGACCGGTGCCGTTGTGACCTGCCCGGCCCGGCCTGACAAGAGTGTGGCAAACCGCTCCACACATGCAAACGGGGCGGCCCCGGACCGCCCCGCGCCTGACATCGTGCGGCATTCGCGCCTTACGGCACGACGGCGATGCCCTGGATCTCGATCAGGATGCCGGGATGCGCGAAATTCGAGACCGTCAGCAGCGCGCTGCACGGAAACTTGCCGTCGGAGAACAGCTCCTGACGCAGCTTGACGAACTGATCGCCATGGCGCGGATCGTTGATGAACACCGTCATCGTCACGAGATCGCTGAGTTTGCCGCCGACCCGCTCCAGCGTCCGGCCGATCAGCGCGAAACAAGTGCGCGCCTGCGCCTCGAAATCGTGCGGGATCGGCTTCCCGTCGAGATCGGTGGTGGTGGTCTGCCCGGCGAGCCAGACGGTGCGGCCGCCGCGCGTCACGATCGCCGGCGAAAATGCGCGTGACTTCTGGAACGGTGTGCCTTCGAGATGACTGATCTCACGGTCGCTGGTCGTCATAGTGTGGGTGTCCCGGTTCAAGGTCTGGCAAAAATTCAAAAGGTCAGGTGGCGAAGCCCCAAGGGGCGATCTTGCGGCTGATATAGTCCTGGCCCTTGGTGATGACGGCGCCGGCCGCCGCGAGCACCAGCAGGCAGGCGAACACTTTTTCGGTTTCAAGCACCTGACCGGCGCTGATCAGCAGATAGCCGATGCCGGTCTGCCCGGAGCCGCCGATCATCTCCGCGGCCACCACGAGGATGATGGCGATGCCCATGCCGAGTTGCAGGCCGGCGACGATCGCCGGCACCGAGGCGGGGATCACCACCTTGGCCTGGATCTGATGCCGGCTGGCGCCGAGGTCTGCGGCTGTCTTCAACAGATCGGGATCGACCTGCCGGATGCCGGAATAGCTGCTGATGAGGATCGGCAGAAACGCCGAGAACGCACTGAGCGAAATCTTGTACAGCTCGCCGGTGCCGAGCCAGATGATCAGCAGCGGGATCAGCGAGATTTTCGGCAGCGGATAAAGCGTCGCGATCCAGGGATCGAGCACCCGCGCCACCATCGGCGACATGCCCATCCAGATGCCGAGGCCGACACCGACGATCGCGGCGACGATGAAACCGGCAAAAATGCGGAACAGCGTGATGCCGAGATGGTAGAACAACGAGCCATCCGCGGCCATCTTCCACAACGTGACCAGAATGGCCGACGGCGCCGGCAGATAGATCGGCGGGATGTCCCGCCATTGCACCAGAATTTCCCAGGCGGCGAAGAACAGGATGAAGGAGACGATCGCCGGCAGGTGATAGAACACACCGGCTCCGATCCGATCTGACCAGCTCAATTTCTGCGGCATCCCCGCTCCCGTCCTTCGCTGCTCCGGACTGTATCGATCAGCCGAACGGCTTTTCCTTCTCGAGCCGGGCGAGTGCTTCGCCCGCAATCGAGCTGTCGAAAATCTGCGTCGCCGGCACTTTCTTGCTGACCATCGAGAACGTGTCGGCCCAGATGTCCTGTTGCGCCAGCACCGACTTTTCGTTCGGGCGACCGTCCTCGGCGATCCACTCCCAGTGTGGCGCGACGGCGTTCAGCAGATTGATGTCCTTCACGAAAATATATTTCGTGATCATCTCGACGATGTTGCGATGTTCCGCCGGCGCGCCGGCCACCTTGTTGAACAGCCGCGCGGCATGAATGTGCGCCATCGCGAAGCGAACCACCGCATCGCGGTTCTTGTCGAGATAGGACTGGCGCGCCGCGACCATCGCGGTTTGCGAATCCGGCAAAATCTCGTCGCGGCTGACGATGATCTTGCCGAAGCCCTGCTTCTCGGCGATGTAGGCGAGATGATAGGTGATGTCGGCGACATCGACCTGCTTCTGGCCAAGCTGCTTGACGATGTCCGGCTGACCCACATTTGTCTGCCAGTTCACATCCTTCACCGGATCGAGCCCGGCCAATTTCAGCCCGGTCGCCATGCCGTATTGATTGATGCTTCCGGCGGCGCCGACCGCGACGATCTTGCCTTTCGCGCCTTTGAGATCCGCAACCGTTTTCATTCCGGCGTCATAGTGATCCTGACGAACCACCGTGGCGGTAACGGCCCGGCCCTTCTTGCCCTGGCCGATGCACAGCAGCGAGCGGATCGGCGCGCCTCGGCTCAACGAATTGAACAAGCCCGCGCTGCAGGTCACGACCCCGAGATCGACCTCACCGGAAATCATCGGCGCATTGATCAGCGACCCATCGGGGAACGACTTCACTTTCGGCTCGATGCCGACCTTGGCGAAATAGCCAAGTTCGGTGGCCATGAAGATCGCGCCCTGATTGATGAAGGGAGATGCCGCGATATTGATCGGGTCAAGCTTGCCCTGGGCAATCGCGGGCCGTGGGAACGTGCCACCCATCAGCGCCAGAGCGCCGGCAGCGGTGCCGGCCTTGAGAAGGGTTCGCCGGGTCGTCGAAGCACGCGTCATCTCACACTCCCCTGTTGATCACGATTGACGATGAGGCCAGTTCAACGCCATCCGGTCCTGCAGACCGGACTGCGCGATGATCGTCTGTGCCCGCCGGCTGGCGGTCGCGAAGATGTCCGCGACGGCCGCCGGCCGCGCGAGTTTGCGCGCGCGCACGACGATCTCGCCATTGACGATGACGGTATGCGCGTCGGTACCGCGCGCGGAATAGACGAGACTGGTGAGCGGATTGTTCGCCGGCGTCGCCTGCGGCGTCGCCAGATCGAAAATCGCGATGTCCGCGCGCTTGCCCGCTTCGAGCGAGCCGATCTCATCGTCGAGGCCGAGCGCCCGCGCGGCATTGATGGTGGCAAGTTCGAGACAGCGTTCCGGCGGCATCGCCGCGGGGTCGAGATGCTTGGCGTTCTGCAGCATCGAGCACGCTTTCATCTGCTCGACCATGTCCACCGAGTAGTCGACCATCGGCCCGTCGGAGCCGAGCGCGACATTGACGCCGGCCGCGCACATCGGCGCGATCGGACCGATGCCGCCGCCGCGCACCGCCTCGCTGGTCGGCGTATAGGCGACGGCCGCGCCGCTTTGCGCGATCATGGCGATATCCGTCGCGGTGCAGTTGATGCCGTGGGCGAGGATATAACGCTCGTCCAGCAGCCCGAGCTGCATCAGGGTCTGCGTGTCGGTGCGGCCGGTCTTGCGCAGCACCCGCAGATAGGTCTTGTCGAACGACAGCGTGCCGGCGGAAATATGCGTGGTGATCTTGAGATCATGCCGGTCGGCGACCCGCTTGGCCGCGATCAGCATCTCCTCGGATGTCACCTGCTGATCGATGAAGATCGCATTGCATTCGGCGGCAAGGCAAAGCCGCGTGAGACCGCCGGCGCGCGAGCGCCAGCGCGGGATCAGGTCTTCCACACAGGCGACCTCTTCCTCGAGCGTGCGCGGATGCGCGGGGTTTCCCGGCAGACGGCACTGGAATTCCTTGCCGATCACCTGCCGCAAGCCCAACGCCTCGCTCGGCGCGGCGATGCGGCCCAGGGTCGCCTCGGTCGATGTCACCCGCAGATGATTGAGCGCGCAGGTCGTTCCCGACAGCAGCATCTCGATGCTGGCGAGCCACGCCGTCAGCTCCATGTCGTCGTCGGTAAGATGCGGCGTGACGCGAAACACGACCTGCGGAAACCAGTCCTCGATCAGCAGTCCGTTGGCGACGCCTTTGAACAGATGGTAGTAGAAATGCTGGTGCGCGTTGATCAGACCCGGAATGACGATCATGCCCGTGGCATCGATCACCGCATCATAGTCGCCTGCGGGCACGTCCGCGCCGACACTCTCGATCAAGTCGCCATCGATCACCACCGCGCCGCGCGGATAGACCGCGCGTTCCGCATCGACGGTGACGACATAGCCGCCCTTGATCAGGGTCCGGGCCATCAGGCGCTCTCCGCCATCTGCTGCTCCATCGCCCGCGTCACCTCTTCCCGGATCAGATGGAAGGCGTGATCGAACAGCCGGCCGAACTCCGGCGTCTTCACCACGTCGAGCGAGCGCGGACGCGGCAGATTGACCGGGATCACCTCCTTGATGCGACCCGGCCGCGCGCTCATCACGACGATTTCGTCGCCGAGCAGGATCGCCTCGTCGATCGCATGGGTGACGAACAGCACGGTCTTGCGCGCGGCCTCGAAGATGCGCAGCAATTCGATCTGCATGACGATCTTGGTCTGCGCGTCGAGCGCGGCGAACGGCTCGTCCATCAGCAGGATCGGACGGCCCATGATCAGCGCGCGCGCCAGCGCCACGCGCTGCCGCATGCCGCCGGACAACTGCCGCGGATAATGCTCGGCGAACGCCTGCAATCCGGTGACCGCGAGCACCTCGCGCGCCTTCGCATAGCGTTCGTTGCGGGAAACGCCTTCCATTTCCGGACCGAACGCGACGTTGTCGATCACCGTCCGCCAGGGAAACAGATTGAGGCCCTGCCACATCATCACCGAATGCTTGCCGACCGGCTGCAGGGAACCACTGACAGGATCGCGGATTTCGATCGTTCCGCCGCTGAGGCTTTCAAGACCGCCGACGAGGCGGATCAGCGTGCTCTTGCCGCATCCGCTCGGCCCCAGCAGGCAGGAGAACGAGCCGGAGGCGAAGCGGTGGCTGACGGGCGCGAGCGCGGCGACCTGATCCCGGCCACCGGCATTCCACACCTTGGCAACCTCGCGAACGATGACATCCATGGCCTGCGTCCTGTGGGTTCGATAATGCTAACGTTGAGTATCTTAACGTCAAGATATATTATCGGGCGCATCGATGCAGGAGCAGGCCATGGCGCGCGCGCCCCGGAAGCAAAATCCCGATTCCATCACCCCGATGGTCGCGGCGTGGCGGCGCGAACGGCCCGATCTCGATCCCTCTCCGGTGGAAATCCTCGGACGCGTGCAGCGATTGTGGCTGCATATGCAGCGCCACGCCGTCGGCGGCTGGCTCGAACCGCTCGGCCTCACCTGGGAAAGCTTCAGCCTGATCCTGACGTTGCGCCGCAACGGTCCGCCGTTCCAACTCAATCCAACGGACATCTATCGGGAATCGCTGCTCACCTCGGGCGCCATCACCAACCGGATCGACCGGGTCGAAAAAGCCGGATGGGTGCGCCGGATCAAGGATCCGCATGACCGGCGCGGCGTGCTCGTCGCGCTCACGCCCGCCGGCCGCAAGCTTGCGGATCGCGCCGTCGAGGTGCATTTCCGCGAAATGGCGCGGCTGTTCGGCGATCTCAGCAAAGCGGAAGCCGAACAACTGGCCGGCCTGTTGTCGCGGCTGCTGCTGGTGTTCGAACAAGCACCGCCAGCGGCAACAGCATTGCCGGTCAAATCGCCTCGCGCGGGAATCCGGCAGCGCGCCGCGGAATAATCAAGCCGTCGCGCTGGCGCGCTGATGTGCCGGCTTGCGGACCTGAGACAGATTGAAAGCGGAATTCACCAGCGCGATGTGCGACAGCGCCTGGGGAAAATTGCCGAGCTGCCGCCGCGCCGCCGGGTCGTATTCCTCGCTGAGCAGACCGACATCGTTGCACAACGGCAGCAGACGTTCGAACAGGCGGCGCGCCTCCTCGATCCGGCCCATCAACACATAGGCATCCACCAGCCAGAACGAGCAGGCAATGAACACCCCCTCGCCGCCGGCAAGGCCGTCACCGCCCGCGCCATTGGCGTCCCCGGCCGGGTCGTAACGGCGCACCAGTCCGTCGACCAGCAGCGTCTCCTCGATGCGGCGAACGGTGGCCCGCACCCGCGCGTCGTGCGGCGGCAGGAAACCGACCGTCGGAATTTGCAGCAGGCTCGCATCCATCTCGGTCGCGCCATAGGCGCGCACGAACGCGCCCTGCGGACCGACGCCGTTGGCGCAGACATCGGCATGGATCGCATCGCGGATCGTCCGCCAGTGCGCAACCGGGCCGTCGAGCCCGAACCGCTCCACCGTGGCGATGGCGCGGTCGAACGCGACCCAGGCCATGATCTTGGAATGGGTGAAGTGGCGCGGCGGGCCGCGCACCTCCCAGATGCTGCTGTCCGGCGCGCGCCAGATCGTTTCCAGCCGCATCAACACGGCTTTTTGCAAACTCCAGCCGGAGGCGCTCGAATCGAGCCCGTTGAGGCGCGCGTGATGCAGCGTGTCCATCAGCTCGCCATAGACGTCGAGCTGGATCTGGCTGTGCGCGGCATTGCCGATCCGCACCGGGCGCGACTGCGCATAGCCCGGCAGCCACGGCACCTCCCATTCGGTGAGGCGCCGCCGGCCGGTGACGCTGTACATGATCTGCAGGTCGCCGGGCGTGCCGGCGGCGGCGCGCACCAGCCATTCGCGCCAGTCGCGCGCCTCCTCGAAATAGCCGGCATTGAGCAACGCGAGCAGCGTCAGCGTCGCGTCGCGCACCCAGCAGAAACGATAGTCCCAGTTGCGCACGCCGCCGATCTGTTCCGGCAGCGAGGTGGTGGCGGCGGCGACGATGCCGCCGGTCTCGGCGAAGGTCAGCGCCTTGAGCGTGATCAGCGACCGTTTCACCTGCGCCGCCCACGGGCCGCCGATCCGGCATTTCGCCGTCCAGTCGCGCCAGAATTTTTCCGTCGCGGCGAGCATCTGCTGCGGATCGCGCGGCGGCGGCGGTGGATGAAACGACCGGCCGTGGGTCAGGGTGAACGGCACCGTCTCGCCGGCCCTGACGACAAATTCGCCGCGCGTGGTCAGGTTCTCGCCGTGCAAAGGCACCGGCGTGCGTAGCAGCACCCGGTCCGGACCGGCGACGGCGGAGAGCGTGCCGTCCTCCTGCCGCGTCACCCACGGCACGGTGACGCCATAATCGAACCGCAGCACCAGCTCGGTGCGCATTCGCACCGCACCGGATTCACCGCGCACCAGCCGGATCAGATCGGGATGGCCGTCATTGCCCGGCATGAAATCGATGACAGTGACCGCTCCCTCTCCGGTCTCGAACCGGGTTTCGAGGATCAGCGTATCGTCGCGGTAGCGCCGGGTGATGCGCGCCGGCGCACACGGCACGACCAGCCAGCGACCGTGATCGGCGCTGCCGAGCAGCGCGGCGAAGCACGCATCGGAATCGAACCGCGGCCAGCACAACCAGTCGATCGATCCGGAGCGAGCGACCAGCGCCGCGCTGCGGCAGTCGCCGATGATGGCGTAGTCCTCGATCCGCGGCATCGCGCTCATGATGGAAAGGTGATGACGACCTTGATGTCGTCGTCGCGCTTCTCGAAGGCGTCGCGCCAGCCTGCGAGCGGCACGCGTCGGGTGATCAGCCGGCCGAGCCAGACAGGGTCGGCTTTCCCCAGCGCCGCCAGCGCCATGTGATAGTGGCGTAGATTGGCGTTGACCGAGCCGAACACGACGATGTTCTCCAACACCATCTCGCGGTTGAAATCGCCGACATCGAAATTCATCAGATAGCCGCCGGACGACACGCCGGTGAGGCAGACGATGCCGTCGCGCGCGTTGCGGCGAAGCGCATCGAGAATGACTTTCGGCGCACCGGTGCACTCCACCACCACGTCGGGACACAGATCGCCGAGGTCGCCGGTGTGATAGGTGGCGCCGAGCGCGCGCACGAGATCGGGCTTGGGGCCGTGTTCGGCGCGGTCGAGCACGTGCACGGTATGGCCGCGCTGCACGGCCATCAGCGCCGCGAGCAGGCCGACCGGACCGGCGCCCGTGACCAGCACCGTGCGGCAGCGCCAGGCGAGGCTGCGCGCACCGATCCGCTCGATATGATCCCACGCCTTGGCGACCACGCTCGCCGGCTCGGTGAGCACCGCGAGCAGACCGAGATCGCCGCCTACTTTCACCGCGAAGGCCGGATCGAGCAGGAAATGCCCGGCACCGAAGCCGTCGCGCTCCTTGATGCCGCGCTCGGTGTAGCGGCCGTTGCGGCACATATCCCATTCGCCGACCGCGCAGGCCGGGCACGGCACCGGATCGGGCCGACGCACGACACCGACCACCCGCTCCCCCACCGCAAAACCGCTATCCGGCGGCGCGTGCTCGACGACGCCGAGGGATTCATGGCCGATCACCAGCCGGTCGTGACCGGGCGGCGCGGTGCCGTAATGGCCGGCAAGGATTTCATGATCGGTGCCGCAGATGCCGAGCGCCAGCGCACGGACCAGCAGGCGGTCCCTGGGCGGAGTCGGCGCGGGGATGTCATCGAGGCGCAAGGAATCGGGGATGCCGGGGGAAATCGTGAGTGCCTGCATTCGACTGCATACTGATCGCCGTCGCGCCCCGAGCTATGCGCCGGACAACCGTGTCCTGCCCTGCCGGCCCTCTGGTTGTGGCGCGCAAAGCGGTGCATAGCTCGTGACGACAATCGCCTGTCGCCCATTTTGGTTCCCTGATGATCGCCGCTGAAACGCCGTCCCCGTCGACCGCAAGCCGCATCGCGGTGGCGATCATCGGCTATTGCGCGTTCATCAACCTCTATTCGCCGCAGGCGCTGCTGCCGCTGCTGCAGCAGGAATTCGGCGCCAGCGCCGCCGACGTGTCCTATCTGATCACCGTCAGCGTGCTCGCGGTGGCGCTCACCGCGCCGTTCACCGGCACGGTGTCGGACGTGCTCGGCCGCCGCCGCGTGATCCTCGCCGCCATGGCCTTTGTCGGCCTGCCCGCCATTCTCGGCGCGATGTCGCATTCGCTCACCGAACTGATGATCTGGCGGTTCGTGCAGGGCCTCGCGCTGCCGCCGATCTTCGCCGTCGCCATCGCTTATATCGGCGACGAGTTTCCGCCGCGACAGGCGACCGCGGCGATCGGCCTCTACACCACGGGGGCGAGCCTCGGCGGTTTCAGCGGACGGTTCTTCACCGGGCTGATCACCGACGTCGCCGACTGGCGCGTCGCCTTCATCTGCCTCGCGCTGATCAACATCACCGGCGCGATCGTCGTGTTCTTCCTGCTGCCGCGCGAGAAACGCTTCGTGCGCTCGCCGGGACTGATGGAATCGACGCGGCAGATGCTGGCGCACATGCGCAATCCGAAACTGATCGCGACCTACGCCGTCGGCTTCTGCGTGCTGTTCAATTTCGTCACGATTTTCACCTTCATCAACTTCCATCTCGCCGCTCCGCCCTATCTGCTGCCGCCGAGTCTCTTGGGTGCGATCTTCCTGACCTACCTCATGGGGTCGGTGACGACGCCGCTGGTCGGCCGGCTGGTCGCGCGGTTCGGCCGGCGCAATCTGATGATCGAAGTGGCGTTCATCTGGATGATCGGCGCGGCACTGACGCTCGCTTCGCCGCTGCCGCTGATCCTCGTCGGGCTGATGATGTGCGCCGCCTGCGGGATGATGTGTCAGGCGGTCTCGACCGGCTATGTGACGGTGACGACGCAGACCGGCCGGTCCTCCGCCGTGGGGCTTTATGCGACCAGCTTCTATGTGGGCGGAACCGCCGGCGGCGTGCTCGGCAGCATCGCCTGGACCATCGGCAACTATCCCGCCTGCGTGGCGCTGGTGATCGCGGTCCTGGCGATCATCGCCGTGATCGTCGCGGCGTTCTGGGATGCGGGTGGGAGCGCGCCCGTCGCATCGCAGCATGGCAGCCCTCCCGCCTGACAGGCCAGGCCCCGCGACAAACGATTGCAGCCACGCTAGGCTCTCCCGACCAGAACAACAGACCGAGGCGAAAGCCCGGCATGCGGGAGAAATGCTCATGTTCGGTCGCTTTACATCATCCAGCCTGTCGTCCCTCTGCACGTGCGGCCAATCGCACGAGACGGTAAGCCTCAGCAGGCGCGGCCTGTTGACCGGCGCCGGTGCGGTGCTCGCCGCCGGTATTGCCGGCGTTCCGAATTTCGTCGCGGATGCCGTCGCGCAAACGGCCTCTGCACATCGCATCGACGTGCATCATCACATCTCACCGCCGACCTGGCTCGATGCGGTGAAGAGCATGAAGAAGGACAATCCGCCGCTCGCCAACTGGACGATCCAGAAGACGCTCGACGACATGGACAAGGGCGGTGTCGCGGTCGCCATCACCTCGCCGACCACGCCGCAGACCTTCGGCCTCGACGCCGCCGCAGCAGCGCGCGTCGCCAAGGAGAGCAACGAATACGCCAAGAAGCTGGAAACGGATCACAAGGGCCGGTTCGGCACATGGGCGATGCTGCCTCTGCCTTACATCGACGAAAGCCTGAAGGCGATCGAATATGCGTTCGATACGCTCAAGGTCGACGGCGTCGGCATCATGACCAGCTACGGCGACAAGTGGCTGGGCTATGCCGAGTTCGAGCCGGTGTGGGCCGAGCTGAACCGCCGCAAGGCCACGGTCTATACCCATCCGACCAACGCCAACTGCTGCGTCAATCTGGTGCGCGGTATCGATCCGGCGCTGATCGAGTTCGGCACCGACACGACACGCTCGATCTTCTCGGTGATCTTCTCCGGCGTGGCGCAGAAATATCCCGACATCAAATGGATCTGGTCGCATGGCGGCGGCGCGCTGACGGCGTTCTACGAACGCTTCACCGTGCAGTCGATCGCGATCCCGCCCTACAAGGGCAAATTCACGCGCGAGCAGATCGACCAGTTGATCGACGGGTTCTATTACGACACGGCAGCGATCCCGAACGACGTGACGCTCGCAGCCGTGAAGAAGATGGTGCCGGTGTCGCAGATCGTGTTCGGCACGGACTTCCCGTATCGCCGCGCCACCGACTATCTCGATGCACTGAAAAAGAATTTCAGCGCCGATGAGCTGAAGGCCATCGACCGCGACAATGCGTTGAAGCTGGTGCCACGGCTGAAGGCGTAAACACCGTTTCGGAGACGACGAAGCCCCTGCCCCGTCGGCAGGGGCTTTTTATATGCAGATCAGCCCGCGCTCGGATGCCAGAGCGGCCGGTAACCGCGCCGCAGCACGTCGAGAATGGCAGGCGGCGTCAGCACATCGACATCGCCGCTGCTCGGACGCGAGCCTGCGTCCGCATAGCCGGCGGGGGACCAGCGCAGCAGACGGTTGCCCTTGAGCATCAGCACGGCGCCGTCCGACGCGATCGCCGCGCCGTCGGGCAATGACCCGACCGGCAAGCGATGCAGCCGCTTGCCACGACCGTCGAGACGCTGCGCGTGCAGCACGCCGTCCATCGCATCGGCGCGCGCACGCTTGTCGTGTTTTCCTTGACCGAAGGCTTGAGCGAACGCGACCGCATCGGCATGGCGGCACTCGAAACACGGTCGATGCCCGGCGGCGAACGCCGTCGGTTCGTCGAGAAAAAACAGCTCGGTGTAGCTATCGCCCCAGACCGTACGCTGCCGGTCGTGGAAATCGAGCACGCAGCAGATCCATTGCCGCGAGGCCCAGCGCCGCGTGCCGAGCGCGCGTGGCGACACATGCAACCGGCCGCCGCGATTGCCCATCAGCGTGCCGCGCGTCGCGGTGGCGAATAGCTCGCCGAACGGGTCGACGCGGGAGGCGCGCGGTGGATTTTCCGTCATGCGGTCCGCTTCGCGGGCGGCCAGCCGAGCAGCGCCGGGCCATAGCTCGCGGCGAAGCCGAGAAACGCGCCGGCCCAACCGAGACCCGCAATCGTCAGCAGGGTGTGATCGCCGGTGCAGGCGGCAACGATACGCAGCAACGCCGCGACGAACACGGCGAGATAGATCGCCTGCGTCCCCGCCGACGCGGTGAGCGGATAGCCGAGATGGCCGAGGCTGGCGCGGGTCATCACCGCAAGCGTCATCATGCCGATCGCGCCGGCGGTCCAGGCATGCAGCCCGGCGCTCACCGGAATCGCGTGGATGCCGTCAAGCCAGATGGCGCCACCGAGCAGCAGGAAGCCCAGCGGCACGAACAGATAGCCGACATGCAACACCAGCAGCAGCCGTTCCTTTGTTGTGCGGTAGCCGGCCCAGCGGCTGACCCGCACGATGTGCAATACGCCGGCGGCGATGAGCAACGCGCCGGTAACGCGCGTGTCCGGCGTCGCGATCCAGCTCGCCAGCGCCAGCGCGGTGAGCACGACAGTCGCACCGTCGATACGGCCGAACGGCGCGGGCATGCGGCCGGGGTTATGTTTCACCAGCCAGTTGCCGGTGAAGGTCGGAATGATACGGCCGCCGATCAGCGAGATCAGCAGGATCAGCGCGGCAATCGACAATCGCGCCGCCATCTCGGTTCCGGTACCGCGCAACACACCGGCGTGGAACAGGACGTTGCCGGCGATCAGCAATCCGATCACCACCACGACGCGCAGATTGCGCCAGTTGCCGCTGGCGACGATCTCGCGCGCGCCGACCGCGACCAGCGCGACAAGGAACGCGCAATCAATCACCGCCGCGGCCAACGGCGGCACCAGCGGCAGCAGCATCACCGCGCGGCCGGCGGCCCAGAACAGCACCAGGATGGCGAGCGTCGCGCCGGACACAGGCGCCCGGCCGGTCCAGTTGGCGGCGGCGGTGAGCAGGAAGCCGCCAATGACGGCAGCGGCATAGCCGAACAGCATTTCGTGAATATGCCAGTCGAGCGGCGAGATGTGCGCCGGCACCGCGATGCTGCCGGAATAGACGGGCAACCAGAGCAGCACCGCCGCGCCCGCCCACAGCGCGGCCAGGAAGAAAAACGGCCGGAAACCCGCTGCCAGAACCGGGATGGCAAGGACGGGCTTGCCAAGGGTAGCCTCGCCACGTCCCGCGTCGGATGTCGTCGTGGTCATGTCAGCGCCTCCGGAGACAAGCATAGTCCGCCGATCCGGCGACGCCGAATATGACTTTGGTCAAGAGTCGTTTCGCCAAAAGTCTCGCTCGACAAGAGTCTAAAGCGCTGCGCGCAGCGCCGCCGCGATGGCAAGGCCGCAGAACACGGCGAGCAGATCGTTGCGCCGCAGCGCCATGATCAGCACCGCACAGGCGATGGCGACGCCGGAGGCCAGCCCGCCGCGCACCACGATCGGCAGCACCGTCGCCACCACCACCGCGCCGGGCAGCACTTCGAGCATCCGGCGCAGCCGTGGCGTCAACGGAACGTGTCCCATCAGCCAGAAGCCGCCGGCGCGGATCAGAAAGGTGACGGCCGCCATGGCGGCGATGGCCACCCAGACGCCGTAACGATCGAGATCGATGCCGCTCATGACGGTTTCTTTGCGGCCGCGCCGTCCGGTTCGAGAAAGCCGCCGGCGATGGCGCCGGCGATCGAACCGGCGACGATGAACCACCAGCCCGGCACGAGATACTGCACGGCGAGCGCGACCGCGCCGGCAATCGCCCAGGCCATCCCGCGGCGCGGGCCGCGCCACAGCGGCACCAGCATCACCGCGAAGAACACCGGCATCGCCAGATCGAGACCGTAGCGTTGCGGATTGGCGATCAGCGAGCCGAGGAAATAGCCGCAGATCACGGCAAGAAGCCACACCAGCAGGAACAGCACGGTGGTCGCGCCATGGACGCCGAGATCGCGCCCGCCCTCGCCGCGATAGCGCATCGAAATCAGCCAGCCCGGATCGGTGAGATAGTAGAGCAACGGATAGAGCTGCCAGCCCGGCAGCGGCGCGAACCACGGCTGTAGCGACGCGCTCATCAGCAGCAGCCGCGAATTGACCACCGCGACCACCAGCGTGAGCGCCGCGATCGCGCCCCAGGTCATGCTCTGCGGCCAGATTTCCATCGCCACCATCTGCGCGATGCCGGCATAGACGAACACATTCATCAGCAGCAGATCGACGAAATCGAGACCGATGCGCGCGCTGGTGGTGCCGACCGCGACGCCGAACAGCGACATGCCGGCGAGCACCGGCACGCCGAGCCTGAAGCCCTGCCGCCAGCCCTGCCGCGACCAGATCGGAGCGCCGCGTGGCGCTGAAGGTTCAACCATCAGAAAATCTTGCCCGAACGAAACGCCGGGGAACACCCGGAACGCGCCGAGGAGCGGCGCTCAGGCTTTCAATAGCGCACGAACCGCCGCGCCGGCAGCCAGCGCATAGTCCGGATCGCCATGCACGAACGCATGCGTGATCGCGCCATCGAGCAGCACCGTCAACTGTCGCGCCTTGAGCGGCGCGTCGGGAAGACCGGCCTCGCGCACCGCCGTTTCGAACCATTCCTCGACACGCTTCTTGTGGGTCGAGGCGAGCCTGCGGACCATATGCTGCGGATCGCCGGCGAATTCGGCGGCGCTGCGCACCAGTGGGCAACCTTTCCAGCGCGGATTGGGCGTCTCGCGCGCCACCGACGCGAACACCGCGCCGATCTTGTCGGCAACGTCGTCGCCAGCCGCGTCCATGGTCTTTTTCAGCGAAGCGAGGATCGCCGCCTCGCGCAATTCCAGATAGGCGACGACCAGCGCGTCCTTGGACGGGAAATAATAATAGAGCGTCGGCTTGGTGATGCCGGCCCGCTTGACGATGGCATCGATGCCGACGTTGCGGATCCCCTCCCGATAGAAGAGATCCTTCGCCACCGCCAGAATCCGGTCGCGGGTTGATTGCCCTGCCATGACCGGTTTATATACCGATCGGTAGGTATAGGCAACCCGGTGATTATCATGACCGACAGCGTGCTCTATGACGAAGACGGCAGCATCGCGCTGCTGACGCTCAACCGACCCGACAAGCTCAACGCGCTCGACTACGCCACCGTGGATGCGCTGGCGCAGCATCTCGACGCGATCGAGGACCGCGCCGATCTGCGCGCCGTGATCCTCACCGGCAAGGGCCGCGCCTTCTCGGCGGGCGCCGACATCGCCGAATTCGCCGGCAGCGTGCAGCGCGGCGTCGAGCCGGCGCTGAAGGAGTTCCTCAAGCGCGGTCAGGCGCTGACGGCGCGGATCGAGAGCTTCGGCAAGCCCGTCATCGCCGCGGTCAACGGCATGGCGTTCGGCGGCGGCTGCGAAGTGGTGGAAGCCTGCGCGATGGCGGTGGCGAGCGAGCGGGCGCTGTTCGGCAAGCCGGAGATCAAGCTCGGCATCACGCCGACCTTCGGCGGCACGCAGCGATTGCCGCGGCTGATCGGCCGCAAGCGCGCGCTGAAGATGATCCTCACCGGCGATCCGATCACCGCGGCGGACGCGGCCGAACTCGGCCTCGTCAGCGATGTGGTGCGCCACAGCCAGTTGCTCTCCCATGCGCGCAATCTCGCGCATCGGGTGATCGCCTGGTCACCGATCGCGATCACGGCATGCCTGCGCAGCGTCACACGCGGCGTCAATGTTCCGATCGACGAGGGCCTCGCCATCGAGGCCAGCCAGTTCGCGGTGACGGTGCCGACGCAGGATTCACGCGAAGGCATCGCCGCGTTCCTGGAGAAGCGCGCGCCGCAGTTTCGCGGCGCCTGAGCGCGACAAGAGAATGAGGCCGTCGTCCCCACACGGGACGGCGGCCGGATGGCAATCCCCGCAAGACATTCCGCGTCAAAAAGGACATGGCGGCACCGCCGCAGGCGACCTACGATCCATCACGGATGGACGAGGTGAACGCGCATGACCACACCGGTGATATTGCCCGACACGCCCGCTGCGCCCGGCATCGCTTCGCCCGACGCGGGAACGCCAGACTGGGAATCGCACTGCCGCATCGGCTTGCCGCGCAACTGCTCGTTCCAGCCGAGCGACTGGCAGGTATTGTCGCGCTGCTGGTTTCCGGTCGCACGCGGCGATGCGGTCGCCGACAAGCCGGTGCGCGCACGGCTCCTCGATCTCGATCTGGTTGTCTACCGCACCAACGGCATCGCGCGGGTGGCGCGCGATCTCTGCTCGCATCGCGGCGCGGCCCTGAGCCTCGGCTGGGTCGAAGGCGACACCATCATTTGTCCGTATCACGGCTTCCGCTATGGCCCGGACGGCGCGTGTCGCGGAGTACCGGCGCATCCCGATCTGCCGATCTCGCCACGGCTGCGGATCGCCGCGTTTCCGACCGTGGAGAGGTTCGGCCTGATCTGGACCACGCTCAACGGCGATGACACGCCGCTGCTCCCCGACTTTTCCGCCTGGGACGATCCGGACTTCCAGCCGATCCTGGCGCCGACCATCGATATCGAGGCATCCGCCGGCCGGCAGATGGAAGGTTTCCTCGACGTGGCGCATTTCGCCTGGGCGCATACGCAGTCGTTCGGCGACCGCAACAACCCGTTCGTGCCGAGCTACAAGGTGATGCGCACACCGCGCGGCATCCGCGCTGACTATCTCAGCACCGTGAGCAACTATCCGCGCGGCCTGCAGCATCTCGCACCACCCGACTTCCAGTGGCTGCGGGTGTTCGAGGTGTTTCCGCCGTTCTGCGCACGGCTGATCGTGCACTTTCCGGACGGCGGCCGGCTCTGGATTCTCAACGCCGCCGCACCGGTCGCGGCGCGCAAGACGCGGCTGTTCTGTCCGCTGGCGCGCAATTTCGACAAGGACGGCCCGGTCGAGGCCGTGCACGCCTTCAATCTGCAGATCTTCAACGAAGACAAAGTGATCGTTGAATCGCAGAAGCCGGAAGACCTGCCGCTCGATATCCAGATGGAGGCGCATATCGCCGCCGACCGCACTTCCATCGCCTATCGCAAACTGCTCAAGGAAATGGGGCTCGGCCAGCTTTATGTGAGCTGACGGCGCAGCACGGAAGTCGCATCGCTGAAAACAAAACCGCCGCCCCGAAGGGCGGCGGTTTCAGTTTTATCGCACGAGAAGCAATCAGGCTTGCGGCTGCGGCTCCAGCGGACCCGCTTCGGGGCCGCGTCGGCCTGAATTGGGGCCTTTGCCCGCGGTCGGCACCGCCGATGCGCGCGGCGTTGTGTCGACGACCGTTTCACGGTTCGGGCGAATGCCCTTCACCAGATCCTTGATCTCGTCACCGCTCAGTGTCTCGAACTCGAGCAAGCCTTTGGCGAGCGTCTCGAGATCGGCGCGCTTCTCGGTGAGGATCTGCGTCGCCTCGGCAAGACCGGCCTCGACATAGCGGCGCACTTCGGCGTCGATCTTGCGGCTCGTTTCTTCCGAGACGTTGGTCTGCCGCGCCACCTGATAGCCGAGGAACACCTCATCCTGGTTTTCGCCATAGGCGACCGGACCGAGCGCATCGGAGAAGCCCCAGCGCGTCACCATCATGCGGGCGAGCTTGGTGCCCTGCTCGATGTCGGACGCCGCGCCGGACGTGACCTTCTCCTTGCCGAACACCATCTCCTCGGCGACGCGGCCGCCCATGATGATGGCGAGACGCGAGGTCATCTGTTCGAGCGACATCGACAGCTTGTCGCGCTCGGGCAACTGCATGACCATGCCGAGCGCACGGCCGCGCGGGATGATGGTCGCCTTGTGCACCGGATCGGTCGCCTTGACGTTGAGCGCGACGATGGCGTGGCCGCCCTCGTGATAGGCGGTGAGGAGCTTCTCCTCCTCCGTCATCACCAGCGACTTGCGCTCCGCGCCCATCATCACCTTGTCCTTGGCGTCCTCGAACTCGCCCTGCGTGACCATGCGCTTGTTGCGGCGCGCGGCCATCAGGGCGGCTTCGTTGACGAGGTTCATCAGGTCCGCGCCGGAGAAGCCGGGCGTGCCACGGGCGATGGTCTTCAGGTTGACGTCGGGCGCCAGCGGCACCTTGCGCACATGCACCTTCAGGATCTGCTCGCGGCCGACCACGTCCGGGTTCGGCACGACCACCTGACGGTCGAAGCGGCCGGGGCGCAGCAGCGCGGGG
>JAHBZF010000056.1 GCA_019635575.1 Pseudolabrys sp.
AGGAAACTCCAGGTTTTTGTCGGTGTCGGTTCCGCGAGTGTGGTCATAGCCGTTCCGCCGCGGCTCTGGCCACCCCTCTGGTGGCGCTGGCGCTCCCTGCGCGACGGGGCTATAGCCACGGAGAAGCGAAAAGCGCGGCGGAAGTGCTCCGCGCTTCCTTGAGGAAACCGCCGGGGAAATTATTATGAACAAGCCGCTCGCCAAGGACGCCGCCAAGCAAGCCTCATCCGTTTCGCCGCACTGGGAAGATCCCTTCGATCTCGAAAGCCAGTTGACCGACGACGAGCGCATGGTGCGCGATACCGCGCGCGGCTACGCGCAGGAAAAGCTGATGCCGCGTGTGACGGAAGCGTTCCTGCAAGAGAAATACGACCGCACGATCATGAGCGAGATGGGCGCGCTTGGCCTGCTCGGCTCGACGCTGCCGGAGAAATACGGCGGCGCAGGCCTGAACTATGTGAGCTATGGCGTTGCGGTGCGCGAGATCGAGCGCGTGGACTCCGGCTATCGTTCCGCCATGAGCGTGCAGTCCTCGCTCGTGATGTACCCGATTTATGCCTACGGCTCGGAAGAGCAGCGCATGAAGTATCTGCCGCGGCTGGCGAGCGGCGAGATCGTCGGCGCGTTCGGCTTGACCGAGCCCGATCACGGCTCCGATCCAGGCGGCATGCGCACGCGCGCGGAGAAGACCGCGAAGGGCTACAAGCTCACGGGCGCGAAACTCTGGATCACCAATGCGCCGGTCGCTGATGTTTTCGTGGTCTGGGCGAAATCCGAGGCGCACGACAACCGCATCCGGGGCTTCGTGCTCGAGCGCGGCATGAAAGGCCTTTCGACGCCGAAGATCGAAGGCAAGCTTAGCTTGCGCGCTTCGATCACCGGCGAGATCGTGATGGAAGGCGTCGAGGTCGGCGAAGACGCGCTGCTTCCCAACGTCTCCGGCCTGTCCGGTCCGTTCGGCTGTCTCACCCGCGCGCGTCTCGGCATTGCCTGGGGTGCGATGGGCGCGGCCGAAGCCTGCATGGCGGCGGCACGCGACTACACGCTGAACCGCAAGCAGTTCGGCCGTCCGCTGGCCGCGACCCAGCTCGTGCAGCTCAAGCTCGCGAACATGCAGACCGAAATCGCGCTCGGCCTTCAGGCGGCGTTGCGCGTGACGCGCCTTATGGATGAAGGTCGCTGCCCGCCGGAAGCGGTTTCGATCATCAAGCGCAACAACTGCGGCAAGGCGCTCGACATCGCGCGTGTCGCCCGCGACATGCACGGCGGCAACGGCATCACCGCCGAGTATCATGTCATGCGCCACGCGATGAATCTGGAAACGGTGAACACCTACGAGGGCACGCATGACGTTCATGCGCTGATCCTCGGCCGCGGCATCACCGGCATTCAGGCCTTCTCGCAGTAAGTTCGCGCCATGACCGCTCCGCTCGACGGCATCAAGGTGCTGGAACTCGCACGCGTGCTCGCAGGCCCGTGGGCCGGACAGATTTTGTCCGATCTCGGCGCCGACGTGATCAAGCTCGAGCGCCCGGGGCAGGGCGACGAGACCCGCACCTGGGGTCCGCCTTATGTCGAGGGCAAGAACGGCGAGAACCTTTCCGCCGCCTATTATCACGCGATCAATCGCGGCAAGCGCTCGGTGCTCGCCGACTTCAAGAATCCCGACGACATCGCCATGGTCGTCGCGCTGATCAAGGAAGCGGACGTCATCGTCGAGAACTACAAGACCGGCGACCTTAAGAATTACGGTCTCGACTACGAGAGCGTGAAGAAGATCAATCCCAAGATCATCTATTGCTCAGTCACCGGCTTCGGCCAGACCGGCCCTTACGCGCATCGCCCCGGTTACGATCTCATCATTCAGGCCATGGGCGGCATCATGGACATCACCGGCGAGCCGGACCGTGAGCCGATGCGCACCGGCGTTGCCTATGCCGACGTATTCACCGGCGTCTATTCCGCGGTCGGCATCCTCTCCGCGTTGATCGCGCGCGGCAGGACCGGCGAGGGCCAGCACATCGACATGAGCCTCATGGACGTGCAGACCAGCGTGCTCGCCAATCAGGCGCTGAACTATCTCGTCTCCGGCAAGGCGCCGAAGCGTATGGGCAACGCGCATCCCAACGTCGTGCCCTATCAGGCGTTCGAGACGTCCGATGGCTACATGATCATCGCGGTCGGCAACGATGGTCAGTTCAAGCACTTCTGTGACGTGCTCGGCCTGCCGGAAGTGCGCGACGACCCGCGCTATGCCTCGAACGGCAAGCGCAACGAAAACCGCGCGACGCTGATTCCTGCGCTGACCGCAAAAACGAGACAGCGCACCCGCGCCGATCTGCTCGCCGCGCTTGAGAAGGCCGGGGTCCCCGCGGGCCCGATCCGCTCGATCGACGAGGTCTTTGCCGATCCGCAGGTGATCGCGCGCAAGATGCGGATCGACCTGCCGGACGACGTCGCGAAAGCCGGTTCGATTCCCGGCGTGCGCGCGCCGATCGCGATGCTTGGGACCCCGCTGCACTACGACAAGCCGTCGCCCCGCCACGGCGCGCATTCGGAGGAGATCCGCGCCGCCGTGAAGGCAGGGCAACCGGCCTTCCGCGCGACCCGCTCGTGAGTTTGCGGTTGAATCGGAACTGCAAGCGCTGAACCTGCTGCTTCCGGCTGCAAGTGGTTCAAAAGGCTGTAAATTTTATCTTAAATTGAATCGCGGTCGCAACACCGCCTGATTCGGATGATGAAGCTTTTCGGCTGCGGCAAAACCGCAGCCTGAAGGCCGGAACTGCGGCTGGATAAGCCGGAAATGCCCGCAGCTTACCCTTTATTAAGCATGCCTTCAGAGGATAGAACGCAGGTATTCCGACTGGTGGCTTTTAACGTGTCTCGTGCCCGCATCCTCGTTCCGGCCGCGCTCGCGGGCTTTTTGCTTTCGGCCAGTGTGCCCGCCCAGGCCGCCAATGAAATCGTCGCCGGCGACAGCCTCGGCGTCGGCATCGCCATGGCGTCGGGCTTCGAGAACCGCGCGGCGAATTCCGTATCGATCCGCGGCGGCAGGGCGCTCGATCAACTGCGCCGGGTGCGGCCCGGCAGCACCGTTTATATGAGCCTCGGCACCAACGATGCCGTCGGCTCCATCAAGGGCCTCGAGAAAGGCATCGACCAGCTGGTGCAGACCGCGCAGGCGTCCCGGCTGAAGCTCGTCTGGATCGGGCCTCCTTGCGTGAACAAGCAGTGGGACAAGCGCGCCGCCGAACTCGACGGCATGCTGCGCGCGCGGCTCTCCGGCACCGGCGTGACCTATGTCAGCATGCGCGACGCGAATCTTTGCACGCCTTCCGTGCGCTCCAAGGACGGCGTGCATTTCAACATGGAAGGCTATCGCGCGATGTGGTCGAAGGCGGCTGCCGCTTCCGGTCATCTGGTTGCAAGCGTCGCTCCCGCCCGCGCGGAAACGCCCGCGCGCGCCGAGCCTCCCGCGCGAGCCGAACGGCCCGCCGCGCGCAAGCATACGCCTCCCGCAGACGTGACTTCGCAGGAGCGTCCGCGCGTGCGAACAGTGGTGACGTCAGCCTCGCTCGCGCCGATTGCCCCCCCGGCACCGAAGCGCCGGCTGGTGGCGGGCAATTCGTTCTTTTCGCTAGAATTCCACTGGCCGGATACCAGCCGCTTCACGGGCAGCTTCGTGCCCTCTCGCTGATCGTCTCATGCACTTCTTTCGTTCCCGTCAGTTTCCCGTTCTCTTCGCGGCCCTCATGGCCTTTGCGGTGGTCGCGCAGGCGCAGAACACCAGGCCCGAGCCGGTCCGCATTGCCTTTGTCGGAGACTCGATGGCGGACGGCCTCTGGCAGGGCGTGACCCGGCATATCGCCAAGAACGCCTGCCTCAAGGCGGCGATCGACACCGAGCGCTTCGGCAAGAACGGCACCGGGCTGACGCGGCTCGATAAATTCAACTGGCCGCGCGAAGTGCTGAACATCGGCAAGCGCTACAAGGCGGATCTCTACGTCGTCTCGATGGGCCTGAACGACCGCAACCCGATCTACGACCCCGACGGCAAGAATGCGCAGATCTATTCGCCCGAGTGGCCGGGAGCCTACCGCACCATCGTCGAGCGCATGGTCAAGAACGCGACCTCGATGAAGGCGAACGTGGTCTGGCTCGGCATTCCGGCCTTGCGCGACAAGGGCGCGGACAAGGAGGCCAAGGAAAAGAACGCGATCTATGCCGAGGCGATCAAGGCGCTGAACGAGCCTTCAGTGCGCTATGTCGAGCCCTGGCGCATCAAGCCCGAAGCCGAGGAGGTGTTCTCCACCTACGGCCCCGACGAAAAAGGCACGCTGATCGCGCTCCGGGCCCCGGACGGCTCGCATTTCACGCCCGCCGGCTACGACATGCTGGGCGCCTACCTCTACCCCAAAATTGTCGAAAGTCTCCGGCAGCGTGGGATCGACGTCGACAAGCTTTGCCCCGCCAAGGACGAGGCGAATCCCGGTACCAAGTCCGAAGTGAAATCGAACTGAGCGGGGCCTGTTCCCGTCTCGAACGAAAAACGGGTGAGATGCAGCTCTGGGTGCGGAGAAATCCGCTCAGCTTTCTGTTCGCCGCCGTCGTCACCGCCTTCTTTGCCGGTGTCATCGGCGCGATCCTGACCGACACGCCGCGCGAGCAGGCGACGCCCCCGCGCACGCAGACCCGTGTCGAGCCGCCCTACCAGCCCCAGCCAGAACCGCCGAAGGCCGAGCCGCAGCGCGTCGAAGCGCCAAAGCCGGAAATTCCGCAGAGCACCGAATTCGAATCCATGCCCGAGGAGACGCCGCCGGTGCCGACGCTGCCGCCGCGCAGCCTCGATCCCATCGAAATGCAGCGTAAGAGTCCAGCCGCCGAAGGCGCGGGCGGCGGCGCCCAAAAGCATCACCATCCTGCAGATCGGCGACAGCCACACGGCCGCCGATTTTCTCACCGGCGAGCTTCGCCGCCAGTTACAGGCCCGCTACGGAGACGGCGGCGCCGGGTACATGAGCGCCGGCCGCCCGCATATGGGCGTGCGCAGCTCGGCGTTTCGCATCAACGCCTCGGACGGCTGGAGCTACGAGGCTTTGCAGCAGAGCGTCGATGTCGCGAAGTTCTGGCTCTCGGGCTTCAACGCGATCGCCAAGGAAGGCGGCCAGACCATCAGCTTCAAATCCGACACCCCGTTCAATTTCGATCGCATCGAAATTCAGGCGCTGCGCCAGCCCAAGGGCGGGACCATCGAAATCCGGCTCGACGGCGTCTTCCAGTCGGAAGTGAATCTCTCCGGCGAGGCGCGGGAGCCCGTGGTGATCCAGCTCTTGCCCGAGCGCGCGGCGACCGATCGCGTGCGGGAAATCGCGATCACCACCAAAGGCGAGGGGGTCGTCAATCTTTCGAGCGTCGCCGTCTATAACCGGCAGTCGGGGCTTTCCTATAACAGCGTCGGCTTTCCCGGCGCGACCGTCGATATCGTCAACAAGTTCGACGAGGTCATTCTGGAGAACGAGTTGAAGCGGCTCGCGCCGCAGATCGTGGTGCTCGCTTTCGGCACCAACGAAGGCTTCAACGACGCGCTGGAGATCGAGCGCTATCGCCAGGGCTACGAGCGCGCGATCAACAAGATCCGCCGCGCCTTGCCCGATACCACGATCATCCTGATGGCGCCGCCCGACGGCGCCCGCGCGCCGAAAAAGGACGCCGAGAAGAACGACCGGAAAGCGCCGCCGGCCAAGGCGCGGCAGGACGGCGACTGCGGGGAGTGGAAGACTCCGGTCAATCTCAACCGCGTGCGCGACATGCAGGAGCAGATTGCCAAGCGTTACAAGCTCGTTTACTGGAACTGGGCCTCGATCATGCCCGCCGAATGCGGTGCAAATCGCTGGGCAACCATGACCCCGCCGCTGGTCGCGAAAGACCGCGTGCACTTCACGATGGAAGGTTACCGGCAGACCGCCGCGCAATTCATGAAAGTGTTGCTGCCGGTGATCGAGCAAGTGCGCCAGTCCGACAATGTTGTTTCCAACCATTGAATTTGCTGCCTTCTTCGCGATCGTTTTCGCGGTCACCTGGCTTCTCAACAATCAAAACGATCCGAAGAAGTGGTTTCTGGTAGCGGCGAGCTACCTTTTTTATGCTGCCTGGAATCCGAACTACCTCTTCATTCTGTTCGGAAGCTCGCTCGGAAATTATCTGCTGGCGCTCTGGATGGGGTCGCTACCCGACGGCCGCGCTCGCAAATGGCTGCTCGCCTTCGGTGTCGCGGCCAATCTCGGCCTGCTCGGCGTATTCAAGTATTACAATTTCTTCGTCGCGAATGTGGATAATCTGCTTTCGAGCCTTGGCGTCCAGTCGAGCCTGCCGTTTCTCGAAGTCGCGCTTCCGGTTGCGATCTCCTTCATCACCTTCCACGCGCTGTCCTACCTGATCGACGTCTATCGGCGCGAATTGCAGCCGACCCGTTCGTTGGTGGACCTGCTGTTCTACATCAGCTTCTTCCCGCATCTGGTCGCGGGTCCGATCGTGCGCGCGAAGGATTTCCTTTCGCAGACCACGCATCGCTCTGAGCCGGAAAATATCCGCCTTGCGTTCTGCGGTGTTCCTGATCCTCGGCGGGCTGTTCAAGAAGGTGATCGTCGCGAATTACCTCTCGACCGGCTTTGTCGATGACGTATTTCAGAATCCGACCGCCTATTCGAGCGCCGACCTGTGGCTCGCGATGTACGGCTACGCGCTACAGATTTACTGCGATTTCTCGGCCTATACCGACATCGCGATCGGCGTCGCCAATCTGCTCGGCTATCGCTTCCCGCAGAATTTCAACCAGCCTTATCGCGCTCTCTCCATTCAAGATTTCTGGCGGCGCTGGCACATCACGCTGTCTTCGTGGCTGCGCGATTATCTCTACAAGCCGCTCGGCGGCAGCCATTACGGCATCGCCTGGACCTGCTTTGCGCTGATGGTGACGATGCTGCTCGGCGGCCTGTGGCACGGCGCGAGCTGGAATTTCGTGATCTGGGGCGCGATGCATGGTGTCGCGCTTGTGGTCGAGCGACTGCTCGGCCTCACCGGGAAGGACGGTGCGCGGCGCCTGCCGCCGGTGATCGCTTGGCTGGTTACATTCCACTTCGTCTGCTTCGCCTGGATTTTCTTCCGCTCGCAGACATTAGATGCCGCACTCAACTATCTTCGCGTGATGTTTTCGTTCCAGAGTCTTGCGGTCACGATGACGCCGCTGGTCGCCTTGATGTTCGTCTTCGGCGCGCTCACGCAGATCATCCCGGATCGCACGCAGGAGAGGGCGGAAGTCTGGTACGACCGCGCTTCGCTTACCGTTAAGATTGCGATTCCGGTAATCGTGATCTGGCTGATCGCGGTGGCCTCGCCCGATGGCGTGCCGCCCTTCATCTATTTCCAGTTCTGAAAACTATCTCTTCGTCGCGGCCTGAAAACCCGCGCGCGCATATTCGTAGAGGAGCGGAATGCGGGTTGCATTCGCGATGCTCTCTGCTTTTTCCGCAAATCCTGTTGCATAAGGTTGCACGAAATCAGGCAGATACTCGCGCGACCAATTGGTGACGCTCTGCGGAATCGCGAGCCAAAGCATCGCGAGGGTCGCGTAGAGGATGATCGCGGCGGAGCGAAGTTTTGAAGAGGCTGTCATGTCACTTGGTCAGCTGCGCTTTTATCACGGATAAACCCGGCTTTGCATCCGGTAACGAGCCAATACATCGCCCCCGCCACGATCCCGGCGGCAGGGTAAGCCTTCGCCGCATTGGCAATCAGCGACGGTCCTTCCTGCGTGACGTTGATCCAGGCGGGGATCGGTTCGAACAGGAAATAGACGCCGATCAATCCGCCCACGATCCCGTAATAGAGGATGGTGCGCCAGCGAAAGATCTCCGCGAGCAGCCCAGCAACCAACGCCGGCAGAAAGCCCAGCAACATCGCGTAGCCTGAAATCACGAGCACATGCACGAACAACGCGTCACGCGCCTGTCCTGCCGGGATATCGGGGGGAGGCATCAAGCCCGAGGTTTCGACCAGCATCAGCGTCGTACCCGCTGCAAGCGCAGCCGCGAGGATGCCGAAGAAGATCATCAGGCAGCGGAGGAGAACGTGAAGCGGTCCGGGCATGGGGAGAGCTGGTTGCCGTTTCTGAACGCTTATAGAACCATGTGCCTCGCCCCGGAACCGGATTTCCGGCGGGTTCTCGAAGAAATAAGGGACGCTCGGCTCGCGGCGTGAATATCGTGCACCGCTGTTTAGCTGTTGGTTGACAGCGGCAATCGAATCGAGTGTAAATTGACACCTAAACAGACGACGGAGCGTGAAGCCATGAAGGCCGGGAGGGAGAAGTTCGGCGCGTTCATTCGCCGGGAACGGGAGGCAAAGGAGATCGGGCTGCGGGAGAT
Organism: Pseudolabrys sp.; assembly: GCA_019635575.1. GTDB lineage: Bacteria > Pseudomonadota > Alphaproteobacteria > Rhizobiales > Xanthobacteraceae > Pseudolabrys. The sequence goes on from JAHBZF010000056.1 coordinate 8,424, forward strand.
GGCCAAGAAGATCGGCGTAAGCCCGACTTATCTGTCGAAGGTCGAGCGCGACGAATTTCCGTCGCCTGCGGAGGACAAGGTGAGGAAGATCGCCAGCGTCCTCGGGCTGGATGCGGACGAGCTGCTGGCGCTGGCGGGCCGTGTGGCATCCGACCTGACCGACATTATCCGCGAGCGCCCGCGGGAAATGGCCGATTTTCTGCGGGCGGCCAAGGGACTGACGGCCGAGGATATGGCCCGACTGGCGCGACAGGCCCAGAAGGCGAAGGAAAAATAGGCGAGGCTGAAGCCCAAGCTCGACGATGCAGATGTGGATGAAACGCAGATGACCCTTCGAGTTCCCTACATGCCCGACGACGCCATCGAACGCGATGCCGAGGCCCTGCTCGCGCAGTACGCCCATGCGAGGGGCGTTGAGATAAAGGCGCCGATCGCGATTGAGGACATCGTCGAGAAGCATCTGAAGCTTCGCGTCGAGTTCGACGATCTGCATCGGCTGCTTGACGTTCCGCGCAGCGGACTTGGGCTCGATCCCGACATCTTCGGGGCGATATGGCTCGACACCGGCCGAATCGTCATCGACGAAAGCCTCGATCCCGATGAGCGCCCCGCGATGGAAGGGCGCTACCGTTTCACCCTTGCGCATGAAGGCGGCGGTCATTGGCGGCTGCATCGCGGTCTCGTCCGGTCCGACCGCGATCAGGAAGCACTATTTGCCGACGTTCCCAAGCCGACCGTGGTCTGCCGCTCCAGTCAGGCCAAGGAGCGGGTGGAATGGCAGGCGGATTTCTACGCGTCGTGCTTGCTGATGCCGCGCCGGCTCGTGCATGCCGAATGGCAGGAGCGCCTCGGCCGGACCAAACCGCTTCTGTTGTCGGACCTGCGCCCAAACGAAAAAGTCATGTCGCGCGCCCGGACGATGATTCACGAACAGGGCCGAGGCGAGGTCGAGGCGGTGGACGACGCGCTCTTTGAGAGCGTAGCGGAACCGATAGCGCGCCGCTTCGGCGTGTCGCGCGCAGCCATGCGTATCCGGCTTGAAAAGCTCGGGCTGCTGCTGCGAGCCGAGCCAAAGCAACAATCATTGAAGGGTGTGCTGTGACCCTTTTTTGCGGAGTCCGTCAAGTGTCAACTGAACAAGCGATCCGGCCGGACGAGGCGCGGCGAACCGCGTTCGAGACCCGCGACTTCTATCTCGCCTGTTTCCTGCGCTGCGCGGGATACGAGCTGCTCGATCTTCGTTCCGAGGGCCGGCGCAAGGTCTTCGTGTTTCAGGACCGGCCAACCCGGCGCGACGACGTGATGGCCTTCTACGGCGACGCCGCCACCGTCCGCCCGCAGGCATTCGCCGCCACCATCAAGGATATGAAAGGGCTGCTGCACAATGGTTGAGGCACCGATAGCATTTTCGTCGCAGCGCATTGCCCGCGGGCAGGTCCGCGAGGCGCTCGACCGTCTGGAAGGGCTTGTTGTCGATGGCCTGAAGCACGGCTTCTTCGATTATTCGATCGCCTGTGAGGTCGGCAACGGCGGCAAGCGTCATCTCGTGATCCGCGCCGGCAAGAGCCACAAGTTCACCATCCCCGCAGACGAAGTGCCGCACTGAGGTCAGGCTGGCGATCCCTGTGACGGGGACGCCCAGGATGCAGATCACTTTAGGTCCAGCGTTATCGGTGGGAATCCGAGACCGGCGGCCGGGAGCACGGAGCGGCGAGCAGCCGGCCGTGAGGTCTTCGGATGAAACGTCTCGACGCTGCAAACGACAATGATCCGGGAAAGCGAATCGCCCGCACCCGGCAAATCTGGCAATCGCGCATCGGGCGCGACCTCACCGACGAGGACGCCCGGCAACTCGCCGAGAACGTGACCGGCTTCTTTGCCGTTCTTTCAGATTGGTCACACGCCGAAAGGTGCGCGGCCAACGACAATAAGGCGCCCTCCGAGCCGCACGACTTCGAGGTGCGCCATGACCGCTGAAGCCATCGCCAAGGCCCTCGGCGGGCGCAAGGCCGGTGCCGCCTGGATGGCGCGCTGTCCGGCGCATGACGACCGTGCGCCGAGCCTCTCGATCGCCGACGCCCGCGACGGCAAGGTGCTCGTGCGCTGCCACGCCGGATGCGATCAGCGCGACGTGATCGCCGCGCTTTGGGCGCGCGGCGTCTGGGACGCGGACGAGCGACGACCGATCCCCATTGCCCGCAGGCCCGATCGACCGCTGCCGGCCAAACCCGATGGCGGTGCCATCAAGCGAACGGAAGCGGCGCTCGCCATCTGGCGCGGCGCGCAATCGGCCGCAGGAACCCAGGTCGAGACCTATCTCCGATCGCGCGGCCTCACCATTCCGATCCCGCCGTCGATCCGCTTCCATGCCGGGCTGAAGCATCCTTCCGGTGTCGTCTGGCCCGCAATGGTGGCGCTGGTGACGCATGGCGCTGACGGCAGGCCGATCGGCATTCACCGCACGTTTCTCGCTTACCATGGCGACGGCAAGGCACCGGTCGAGCCGGCGAAGATGATGCTCGGCCCATGCCGCGGCGGCGCGGTGCGGCTCGGACCTGCCGGCGATGCGCTGATGGTCGGCGAAGGCATCGAGACCTGCCTCGCCGCCATGCAGGCGACGGCCAGTCCGGCCTGGGCAGCGCTTTCCACATCGGGGCTTCGCGCCCTCGACCTGCCGCGCGATAAGTTCAAGATGGGTGATCGTGCTGGCCGATGGCGATGCGATCCCGGCGATGCGGCGGCGCAGGATTGCGCCGCGCGGAAGCGAGAGAGAGCCGGCGCGTGCGCATTGCCCGTCCGCCGGCCGCAAGGCATGGACTTCAACGATCTGGCTGCGCCGCGCGCCCGCATCGAGGAGGCCGTGCGATGAACAACTTCAGACACCGGCAATGACGATCCGGATCTGCGCCGCCATCGATGCCGCCGAAGAATACAGCGACCCGCTGAGGGCCTCGTCGAACGGACGGGCAGCGCGGCGCCGCCTTCGCGCCGGACATGCTGGAACGGCTCGCGGCGCCTGCTGCGCCGAGGATCGCGCCGCTTTCGAGGCGCTGCGGGCGCAATTGAAAGGCCGGATGCCGAGGACGGCTCGACGATGCTATCGCCGAGGAGAGAAATGGCGAAGGAGCGGCGCGGCCCGACGCAGACAGACATCCTGATCGATCTGCGCAATCCGCCGAGTTGTTCCACACGCCGGACGGCACCGGCTTCGCCGACCTCGACATCAACGGCCACCGTGAAACCCGCCGATCCGCGCGAAAGGCTTTCGCCGCTGGCTCGCGCGGCGCCGAGGCGACGGGTGGCGCGCCGAGTTCCGAGGCGCTGCAATCGGCGCTGAACGTGATCGAGGCCAAGGCGCATTTCGATGCGCCGGAGCGAACGGTTCATGTTCGCATCGGCGGGCTCGATGGTCGCCTCTATCTCGACCTCGGCGACGACACATGGCGGGCGGTGGAGATCGATGCCGCCGGATGGCGGGTGATCGATCATCCGCCGGTGCGCTTCCGCCGCGCCGCCGGGATGGCATTGCCGGCGCCGATTGCTGGCGGTTCGGTCGATGTGCCGCGATCGTTTCAATGTCCGGATCCGACGCCGATTTCGTGCTGGTGGTCGCCTGGACACTGGCCTGCCTGCGCAATCGCGGTCCCTATCCTGTGATCGTGTTGTCGGGCGAACAGGGCTCGGCGAAGTCCACCTCGGCGATCCTGCGGGCGCTGCTCGATCCGAACACCGCGCCGCTTCGGGCCTTGCCGCGTGAGGATCGCGACCTGTTCATCGCCGCCAGCAACGGCCATGTGCTCGCCTTCGACAATGTGTCGGGCCTGCCCGCCTGGATTTCTGACACACTCTGCCGGCTTGCCACCGGCGGCGGCTTTGCGGTGCGGCAGCTCTATTCCGACCAAGACGAAGTGCTGTTCGATGCCGCCCGGCCAGTGATCCTCAACGGCATCGAGGACATTGTGACCCGGCCCGACCTCGCCGATCGCGCCGTATTCCTCACGCTCGAACCGATCCCGGAGCAACGCCGCCGGCCCGAGCAGGAATTGTGGGCGGCCTTCGATACCGAGCGCCCGCGCATCCTCGGCGCGCTGCTCGATGCGGTGGCGAAGGGCCTCGCCATGCTGCCGCAAACCCGGCTCGACAAGCTGCCGCGCATGGCGGATTATGCTGTGGGCCATTGGTCGCGAAAACGGCGCGCTGCGGCCCGCCGGCACCTTTCTGGTCGGCCTATTGCGGCAACCGTGACGAGGCGGTGGACGGCGTGATCGACGCCGATCCGATCGCCGCCGCCGCGGGCGCTGATGGCAGCGCGGACGGAGTGGACGGGGACCGCCTCGGAGCTTCTGGGCGCCCTTGTCGAAATGGCGGGCGAACGGATCACAAGTCTAAGACCTCGCCGGACAGCCCGCGGCGCTCGCGGGCTGCTGCTGGCCGCGACCTTCCTGCGCAAGATCGGCATCGACATCGGCTTCGAGCGCGAAGGCCGGGCGCGCACGCGGATCATCCGCATCACCACCGGGCCATCCTCCTCGCTGTTCAGGCGCGACCGTCCGCATCGTCCGCACCGTCCGCTGATCATTCGAAGCTTATTCCGCTAACGGGTTCGCGTCCCAAGGCTCGCGGACGGTCGGCGGATGCGGACGGTCTGAGGTTTGGCAACGGCTCAATCGTCCGCCGCAACCCCGTTGAAATCCGACGGCGAGACCAGTGTATCGTGACGCAAATTGCCCGCCGCATTCCGAGCCGGAAAAAACGGGCACACCGGGCTGGAGGGCGAGGCTATGAGCGCAGCGGAAGCCCTCGGGCGTCGGGCCGCGGTAAGGCTCGGGATCGACGGCACGCCTCACGCTCGAAGCCGACGGCGCCGCCGCCAACGGGTGCTTCGAATCTGTTGGCCCGGCATAAGGCTTTGGCATCGTGGCGTCATGCGCCCGGCGAATGGCGGCTATTAGCGAAGATTGGCTTGCCTTCTTCGGACGAACGGGCTGGCATTGCCGAGTTCGACGGCGGCTTGCTGCGACGAGAAGCCGTGGCGGCGCGCCTTCGAGTGCTGCGTCGTCGAATGGCTGAACCGCAATCCGGCGCGCTCGCCGTCCGGCCGGTGCCTCGGCTGCGGGGAAAGCGAACACGCTCACGACAAGCTGCTGCCGTTCGGCACCGAACCGTCGTACGCTCCCCGCCGTATTCGCGCTGAGCTGGCCGCATGGCATGCGCACGCAAAGTACGAGGTAATTGCCGCACTGGCGACGATGGGAATCTTCGCAACCGAGGACGAACCGATGACCGGAAAGAAAACTGCCAAGGAAGCTAAGCCGGCGACGGTGGTCGCCAACGATCCCGACGATCTGAAGGGCCGCCTCAAAAACATCGGCGGCTCGCAATCGGATCACTGGAACAACATTCTCGCCAATCAGGCCGTGCAGGCGCTTTGGTTGAAGAACTCAAGCGCGGAGGAGCGCGACAAGCAGTTGAGCGCCACGGTCGCCGCGCTGATTTGTATCGCGCCCAAGGCGATCGAGCTGGAGGGAGATGATACGGCACCTGTGATCGCCGCCCACAACGCCGCAATGGAATGCTACCGCCGCGCCATGATCGGCGAGCAGACCTTCGAGGGCCGGCGCGAGAACCTCGCCCAGGCGAACAAGCTTTCCCGCAGCTTCGCCACGCTGCTCGAAGCCCTCAACCGCCACCGCGGTAAGGGCCAGCAGAAGGTGGACAGGAGCACGTCCACACGTCCATTCCGGTGGGCGGCGGGCGTTGGTGGGTGTGGCGGAGGCGGCGTGGTGGACGCGCGAACGCGGAGGATCAACCCCATGCAAAGCAGATTGCCCGGCGCACCGCAGCCCGCGATGCGGCGCCTGACCCGGAACGGGTTCTTGCTCGGTCGCCGGCGATGGCGAACGGCCGCTGCCGGCTGCATCGGCGCCCGGTCGCCGGGCGCGCCGAAGGGTAATCGGAACGCACTCAAGCACGGCCGCTACACAGCCGAAAGTGGTCGCCAGTCATACGCGAGGTCGCGGCCCTGATTCGCGCCATGCGCACTGGCCGGCGGCACCGACGCGGCGGATTGAGCCTAAGGCGGCTCTTAGGTTCTTCCCGCGACTGGCGCATGCGGGCGGCGGAAGGCGCATGAACGCCACCGCCAGGAGCCGAAATTGCGCACCGGTGTGCATTGCCAGTGCGCACCAGCCCGCTTCCAATCGCTGGGTCAGGGTTACTGCCGGCAGATGCGGTAACAATGCTCCGGAAGGCCCGGCTCCGATGATCCTGCCGGCGGCACCAGTTCCCGTGCCTTGGTCGTCACTTACCGGAAAGCCGCCCGCCCATGCCCATTCTTAACCGGTCACCCGCGATCACGATATCGGCGCCGTCAGGCGCGTGCCCTATCGGCTGCTCGAAGAAGCGCCGGAGCTTTCGGCGGGCGCGATCCGAACACCGGCAACATGCTGATACAGGGCGACAACCTGGACGCGCTCAAGGCGCTGCTGCCGTTCTACGCCGGTCAGGTGAAGTGCATCTATATCGATCCGCCCTACAACACCCGCTCCGCGTTCGAGCACTACGACGACAATCTCGAACACACGCAATGGCTCGCGATGATGTGGCCGCGGCTCGAACTGCTGCGCGACCTGTTGGCGGAGGACGGCTCGATCTGGGTGTCGATCGACGATAGCGAAGGCCAATACGGGCGTTTCTTCGTCGTCGAATACAAAGGCGCGCTCCTCGCCGGAGCCGGCGTTGACGACACCAACGAGAAGCGGGCGATCGGCCGGCTGTGGGAAAGCCGCAGCGGCGGCAAGGGCGCCTTCCTCGTCGTCGAGAAGGTCATCGACGGGCGCGACATGCGCGCGCAGATGCTCGAAAAGGTCGGGGTGGCGCAATGACCCGCCTGCGCCTGCATAGCGAACGCCACGCGGTCGAGTCAATGGCCGGCGCGCCGCCGTGCTCGGCGCCAATGATGGCATCCTGTCCACCGCCAGCCTGATCGTCGGCGTCGCCGCCGCCGAGGCCACGCGCGGCAGCATCCTGATCGCCGGCATGGCCGGGCTCGTCGCCGGCGCGATGTCGATGGCGGCGGGCGAATATGTCTCGGTCAGTTCGCAGTCGGACACCGAAAAGGCCGACCTCGCCCGCGAGACCGGCGAGCTGCGCTGACGACCCGGAGGCCGAACTCGACGAACTGACCGGCATCTATATCGACGCGGGCTGACGTCGGAGCTGGCCCGGCAGGTGGCCGTGCAATTGACCGCTAGCTGACGCGTTGGCGCCCATGCGCGCGACGAGTTGCACTCTCCGAGATGACGGCGGCGCGGCCGGTGCAGGCTGCATTGACCTCGGCGGCGACCTTTGCCGCCGGCGCGGCGCTGCCGATGCTGACCGTCGTCATTATGCCCGAGCGGATGATTGCCGTTGCCGTCACGATCGCCTTCGCTCGTGCTTCTCGCACTGCTCGGCGCCATCGGCGCGGCGGCGGGCGGCGCCGGCGTGACCAAGGCGGTGGTGCGGGTGACGTTTTGGGGCGCGCTGGCGATGGCGATCACGGCGGGCATCGGCAAGTTGTTTGGAACGGTGGTGTGACGATGTGACGGCTCGAGGCAACTATGAACCGCTGGCATCTTCGCTGCTTGGGTTTCCTCGTTCCTCGTGCTGGGGCGGCCTCTTCCTTGGCTTCCTCACGATGCCCGGCGAATGGCACGCTGGGCTTAACAAGCCGTCCTTCAACCCGCCCGCCTGGCTGTTCGGCCCGGTCTGGACCGTGCTCTATGTGCTGATCGCGGTGGCCGGCTGGCGCACCTTCGAGCGCGATCGCCGCGGCTGGCCGATGCGGCTGTGGTGGGCGCAGCTCGCGCTCAATTTCCTGTGGTCGCCGGTGTTCTTCGCCGCGCACCGGATCGGGCTGGCGCTCGTCGTCATTCTGCTGATGCTCGCCGCCATCCTCGGTTTCATCGTCACGGCGTGGCGGCAGGATCGCGTGGCAGCGTGGCTGTTCGCGCTGGTATGCCGCCTGGGTGGCTTTTGCCCGGTGCTGAACGGCTCGATCTGGATGTTGAACTGAAAGTGGCGGAGACCCGGAGCAACCCGCAGCGCCGATTCAACCACGGACGGTCGGAGGGCCTATCATGGCAGTTCGCTATGCCGCGCTCTGCTGGTCGTACCGCGCTGCTCGGCCTCGCGATCGGCGGCTGGTTCTGGTGGCGCGGCGAGGCCGGATCGTCCGATCAAGCCTGGACGTTCGGCACGTTGCCGGTTCTCCTCGCTCTGTTCGGCCAGATCATCGCATCGTTGCGCCGCGGCGATGTCGGGCTGATGTCGTCGCGGCGCTGTCGATGTCCGCGGCCCTCGTCTTTGGCGAAAGCCTTGCCGGCAACGTCGTGGCGCTGATGTACGCGGGCGGCCAGTTACTCGAATCCTTCGCGGAAGGACGGGCGCGCCGCGAGATGACGGCGCTGCTCGGCCGCGTCGCCTTCACCGCCATGCGCTATCGCGACCATACGCTTGAAGAAGTGCCGATCGCGACCATCCGACAGGGCGACCGGCTGCTGGTTCGGCAGGGCGATGTCGTTCCGGTGGACGGCCACGTCGACGGCGTCGCGGTGCTCGATCTTTCGGCGCTCACCGGCGAATCGATTCCCAAGAGCCTTTCGCGTGGCGGCGAGGTGATGAGCGGTTCCACGCTGGTTGGCGCCGCCTTCGACCTGATCGCAAGCCGGCCCGCCGCCGAAAGCACCTATGCGGGGATCGTTCGCCTCGTCGAGGCGGCACAGGCCAGCAAGGCGCCGATGGCGCGCCTGGCCGATCGCTACGCGATGTGGTTCTTGGCGCTCACGGTGTCGCTCGCCGGTGCCGCATGGCTCAGCGGCGATCCGATCCGCGCCTTGGCCGTGCTCGTCGTCGCGACGCCATGTCCGCTGATCCTTGCCGTTCCCGTCGCCATCATTTCCGGCATTTCCCGCACGGCGAAATCGGGAGCGCTGGTGAAGGACGGCGCGGCTCTGGAAGCGCTGGCGCATGTGCGAACGGCGATCCTGGACAAGACCGGAACGGTGACACAGGGGCGTCCCACGATCAGCGGCATCAGAACGGGCGAAGGGTTCACCGAGCATGACGTGCTGGCACTCGCCGCGAGCCTCGATCAGGCGTCGGCGCACGTCATGGCGACATCGCTCATTCAGGCGGCGACCGACTCCGGCCTCACGCTTCTGCCGCCCTCGAACATCGCCGAACTTCCCGGCAAGGGCATCGAGGGAACGGTGGGCGGGCGGCGCGTTTCGCGACAGGCATACCTGCGTCCGCAGCGGAGCACTGGCGGGCCATGCACCCTCGAAGAGCTGGACGATCACGACGGCGTGCAGTCCGTTGCGGTAGCCGTGGACGGTTTCGTCGCGGGCGTCATCTTGCTTCAAGATCAATTGCGGGTGGATGCGCGCACCACGCTGGACGCACTCCGGGCGGCGGGTATTGAGCGCATCGTGCTTGCCTCGGGCGACATGGACCACATCGCGCAAGCGGCCGGCCAATCCCCGACGTGGATGAACTCCGCGACCGGACGCCGGAAGGTGGCAGACGTTGCAAAGAGCCGGAAGCGAGACGTCCCGTCATGATGGTGGGCGACGGCGTCAACGATGCGCCGGCGCTTGCGACCGCCGAGGTCGGCGTTGCCATGGGCGCGCGCGGCGCGGCCGCCTCCTCCGAAGCCGCAAGCGTGTTTCAGATGCCTCTATCCTCGCCGCGCTTCAATATCGCGCGCCGAACTCGCGCCATCGCCCTTCAAAGCGTGTTCATTGGCTTGGGATTGTCCATCGCAGGTACGATCTTCGCAGCGTTCGGCTATTTGCCGGTGCAGGGCGCTTTGTTGCAGCGCTGATCGACGTGGCGCAGATTGAATGCCCTTCGCCTTGCGATAGCGCAGCTTCCGCGATCTGGAGTGGCTCCCGCTTGATCCGGGCGGCCATGGGCGCGCGATGATCTCTCGGCGCTCGCGCCATCCGAAGGTCTGATGCTTGCGCCCCGAACTTGTTTAGGTTACACTAAACATCATGAAACGAACTGGCAAATCTGCACTTCTGCCGCCGATCCCGCCCGCAGGCAGGCGGTGATCTATGCCCGCGTCTCCTCGAAAGAGCAGGAGAAGGAAGGCTTCTCGATCCCGGCAACCAGTTGCTCAAGGAATATGCCGCCGCCCACGGCTTCGCGGTGGCGCAGCAATATGTGGACGTGGAAACGGCCAAGCAGACCGGCCGCGCCGCCTTCGGCGAGATGGTAGCTTATCTCAGGGCGCATCCGTCCGTCCGCGTGATGCTGGTCGAAAAGACCGACCGGCTCTATCGCAACCTCAAGGATTGGGTGACGGTCGATGAACTCGACGTGGAAATGCACTTTCCGAAGGAAGGCGTGGTGCTGTCGCGCGAGTCGCGATCCTCGGAAAAGTTCATGCACGGCATCAAGGTGCTGATGGCGAAGAACTACATCGACAACCTGTCCGAGGAAGCCCGCAAGGGCATGCAGGAGAAGGCCGAGCAGGGCATCTGGCCAACCGTGCCCACTCGGCTATCGCAACATCACTGGCCCGGACGGCAAGAAGGTCATCGCCACCGACCCCGCGATCGCCCCGCTGATCGCCAAGCTGTTCGAATGGTATGCGCGCGGCGACATTTCGCTGAAGGAAGCGGCGCGCGTTGATGCACGCTGCGGCCCGTTCATCCCAAGAGCGGCGCCAAGGTGCCGGTGAGCACGATCCACACCATCCTGCGCAACCGCCTTTACACCGGCTGGTTCGAATGGAACGGCAAGCTCATCCAGGGCAAGCACGAGGCGCTGATCCCGGTCGAACTATGGGAGCGTGTGCAGGGCGTGCTCGACGGCTCGTTCCGCAAGAAGGCCAAGCGCGGTAAACACGACTTCGTTTTCTGCCTGATCGTCGCAATGTGGCTGCGCGGTGGTCGGCGAGATCAAGAAACAGCGCTACGTCTATTATTGCACGGGCTATGCCGATAAGTGCCAGGGGCAACCTGGCTTCCTGCCGGCGCAAGGTCGTGCGCGAGGAAGCGTGATTCAGCGCACCGAGCTTCTGGGCCGGCTGCGTTCGACGACGAAGTGCTCGAATGGGCGCAGGCGCAGCATGCCAGCCACGCTGATGAGCGCCGCGAGCACGAGGAGGCGATCACGCTTCAGGCCGAATACAAGCGGCCTGATGAACGCATTCACGCCAGCGCATGCGGGACAAGCCTGACGGCCTGTCGATGCGGCGTCTGAGCGCATGTCGAACCAGTGGCGCGAGGAGCAGAACTGCTGCCTGCGGGAGATCGAACGCCTGCAAGCGGCTGACCACTCCTACATGGACGAGGGCGTGCAGCTTCTCGAACTGGCGCGAAACGCGCAAAGGTTGTCTGCAAAGCAGGAACCGCGCGAAAAACGCCGCCTGCTGAATTTCGTACTATCGAACTGCACCTGGGAGGATGGCGAAGTGGTCGCCACCTTCCGCCAACCGTTTGATCTGTTAGCGGAAACTACTGTGGTTGTGGGAGAGGTGTCAAAGTGGGTCATGAGACCGCGAAAACGGCCGTCAAAACTGAGATTTGGCTGGGGGACTAGGATTCGAACCTAGATTGACGGAGTCAGAGTCCGCAGTTCTACCGTTGAACTATCCCCCAGCGGCCGAAAAGCTTGAAGCCCAAGGATTTTCCGGCGGGGCGCCCAGCGGACGAACCGCCAAAGCGCGGACCTTCTAGCCGACCGCGCCATGGCTAGCAACCACGGCTCGCAACCATGGCTCGCAACCGCCCAGCTATTCGGCGGGCTGGACGTCCGCCTCCGGCTGGTCCGGCCTCGGGCGGCTGAGAAAATACCCTGCAGCGACAGCACCGGCCGCGACGATAGGAAGCAATCCCTTGATGCCCAGCGTCCGGGCAATCTGCAGCCCTGTCAGCAGCATGGCCGGATTTTGCCACCACTCCGGTTCGTTCTTTTTCCGCTCGGCTTCCGCTTTGGCGGCGCGCGCTTCGGCAAGCCGCGCGAGTTCGCGGCGTTTGCGTCCCGAACTGAGCAAACCGATCAGCGCGAGGAGCGCAATCGCGCCGAAAAGCCCCGCGACAGCGGCCCATGCCTCCAAGGTGCCGTAGGTTTGCATAACCCACAGAAACAGCACCACGACGCCGCAGATAAAGGCCGCGACACCCGCAAAGCCGAGGATGGCGCCGGCGATCATGGCCTTCAAGGTGAGGTCGAGCCTCACCTTGAAATCATCGATAAGACCACTGAACAAGGGAATCCCCGTAGCCCGGTTTACCGGCGCCAGATCGCGCCGATCAGAAAGCCGATGCCTGCTGCCATGGCGAGCGTGGTGACCGGCCGCTTGTAAACGGCGTCCTCGACAGCGTCCCCGATGGTCTGGGTGACGTCCTTCACCGCATCGACGGCTTCCTGGCCTTTATCGCTTGCGTTGGCCATGACGCCATCGAGATTTTTGCGGGCCCGGCGATAGGCGGCATTCCCTGTAGTGGAAACCAGCGAGGCGACCTGCTGGGTGAGACGCGCGATATCGTCCTTCAGCGTTTCGACTTCGCGGTCGATCGCTTCCTTCGTGTTCGAGCCGTTGGAAGCCGGGGTGGTGCTGGTCGCCATCAGGAAAACCCTCCAGATGCTTCCGCGTCTTCACGCGGAGGCTGGTTGAAACGTGAGATTTCCTCAACAACGCGCTGGAACCCTGGAAGTTCCATGCTTCAGCCCGGAAGCTTCACTTCATCCTTTGTAGCGAACTGATTGATGATCACGATGGTCACGATCAAAAGCGGGACTGCAAGCAGCGCCCCGAACGGACCCCATAGCCAGGCCCAGAACGCGATCGACAGGAAGATAAACAGCGGGTTCAGCGTCAGCCGCGCCCCGAGAATGGTCGGCGTCACGAACTGGCCTTCGACGGTCGACATGCCGATGAACAGAAGCGGCGCGATCAGCGCCTGATAGAAAGAATTGAAGGTGACAAGCCCCACGCCGAGCAGCGTGATGATCATGGTGCCGGGTCCGATATAGGGCACGAAGTTCAGCGCAAACGCGAGCACGCCCCATACCCACGGGCTTGGCAGACCGAGGAAGTAGCAGGCAATGCCCACGATGATGCCGACGCAGGCATTGATGCCGGTCACGGTCGCGATATAGGTCGCAAGGCTCGCTTCGACCTCGTTCCAGATGCGGATTGCCCGCAGCCGGGATTCGCGCGCCGAGCCGAAACGAACGATGCTTTCCTTCAGCCGGTTACGATGCGCGAGGAAGAAAAACAGCGTGCCGAAGAAAATCAGTAACTGTCCGACCGCCGGCGTCAGCGACGCCAGCGCGGGCTGCACGAGATTGCTGACGTCGAACGACATCTTGTTCTGCGAAGGCGCGGCGCCGAGTGCGTCCCGGATCCGGTTCAGCGCGTCGAAAACCGTATCGAAGATGGAGAGCTTCTCGCGCAGATTGGCGCCGATTTCGGGTGCGCGCCCGATCCAGTCGCGCACCGGATCTGCGAGCAGCACGATGCCGGTGGAAAGCAGCCCGATCATGCCCAGCACCAGAATAGCTGCGCTTGCCGCATGAGGGATGCCGTTGCGCGCCGCCTGGTTGGTGAGCGGCGCCAGAATTGTGCCGATCACCAGAGCCACCGTGACCGGCAGGAAAACCCCGCGCCCGTAGCTCAGGAGCGCGGTAAGCAGGATCAGAAAGATGCCAATGAGCGCGATTTGGGCAAAGGCCGTTCTGTTGTCGGCCGGCGTAACCGGGAGTGCGTCTTCGCCCCGGCCTTCGGGGAAGCGGCTTTGGATGCGGTCGTCCATGATAGCTTTCTGGCCTTTCGCGGCCTCTAAATGCCTGTCTGGCGATAACGCCTATCCCTGCATCGTGGCGTAGCCAAGGGGTAGGGAAAAGGAGGCTTCAGACCAGGAAAACCTGCCCGATGCCGCCCGCGGTGAACCAATTGAGGCCTTTGCGCGTTAGAGCCGCCGGAACGGCGGGCACGAAGCCTTCGCCGCGCGAAGAGGAGTTGGGCGATGGGCTTGCTGATCAATATCCTGATTACGTTTCTGGTCGT
>JAHBZF010000057.1 GCA_019635575.1 Pseudolabrys sp.
GAGCCGCGTCTTGGGCGTGATCAGCGACAGCGTCTCCTCCGCCGAGAACGCAAAGCCGTTCTCCTCGCGGATCGGCACCGGCACCGGCGTCGCGCCGGTGAACTCGATCATCGAGCGATAGATCGGGAAACCGGGGTCGGGATAGAGTATCTCCGCGCCCGGCTCGCCGAACATCAGGATCGTCATGAACATGGTCGGCTTGCCGCCGGGCATGATCATCACGCTGTCCGGCGACACCTCGACCGCGTAGCGCTTATGGAGATCGGCCGCGACCGCCTCACGCAACGATGGAATGCCGGTCGCCGGCGTATAGCCGTGATGCCCGTCGCGCAGCGCCTTGATCGCGGCCTCGACGATGAAATCCGGGGTTCTGAAATCGGGCTGCCCGATGCCGAGATTGATGATGTCGCGGCCTTGTGCCGCCAGCGCATTGGCGCGCGCCAGCACGGCAAAGGCATTCTCTTCTCCGATGCGGTCGAACGCGGCGATGGTTTTCAGCATGGCAGGCTCCGGCGGCGAGACGACCGAGATTAGCCGAACCGGACAGGACGACGTCAACGCCGCCGTTTGCGGCGGCCACCAAGCCTCGGGCGTTGCTCGAATTGCACTTCGGCCATGCGCATGACCTCGAAGATGATCGCCACCGACCAACCGATCAACAGAAGACCGTTCAGGGATGTGACCGGGCCGATCAACCGCTGACCGGTCCCCGGCACGGCGTCGCCATAACCGAGCGCGGTGTAGTTCTCGAACGCGAACTCGAACGAATTGACGTTCGGCGCGACGATCCCGGCAAAATCATAGAACGCCGCCCACAGCGCGATCTCCAGCACATGGGCGATCATCAGCGCGACCATGGTCACCGTCAGCAGCGGAATGAGCCGGGCGACCACATGCAAATGACCCGTGTGGCGGGCAATCCTGTTGGTGACGACGACGATACCCGCGGTCACTGCCGCGTGCATCGTGAAAGTCAGCAGGCTGACGCCGGCGGATAGAGCGAGCTGTTTCAACATGCGCAGACGCCGCCCGGATGGTTCAGGGTGCGTTACAGCCGACCCGCCCGCCAAAAGCAATCGCCATCAGTTCTCGCCGCCGAACACCGCGCCCGGATCGCGCAACAGCATTTGCCGGATGAACGGATCGGGGTCGTCGCCGAGATATTTGCCACCGAATGCGATCGGACCACGCATGAACAGCCGGTCGTCGCGATAGCGCGCGGGGGTTTGCGGCACCGCCGTGTGCTGGTGCAGGCCGCGGTGCGGCTTGCGCCGCGCGGCGGCATCCGCCGGGGAAGAGGTGACGGTCAACGCCGGGATCAGGGTCAACGCCGCGAAGACCGGCAGGAGCCGGGCCATCGTTGTCGCCATGGGAGCCTCCATATCGCTTGCATGACAACCAACAACCGTCGACCCTCCATCCATCCCGGTTTTCGCAAAATTTATTTCAACGGACCGCACCGGCCGCATGCCGCCCACGCGAAACCGACCGGTGGAACCGCCGGGGAGAACCGTCTAGCGTGCCGGGCATCATCAGGAATCTGCCATGACAAAGCCCAGCCTCGCCGACAAACGCAAAACCTTCCGGGCGCTGCATGAGCGCGGCTGTTTCGTCATCCCCAATCCCTGGGACACGGGTTCGGCCCGCTATCTGCAGGGCCTTGGCTTCAAGGCGCTGGCCACCACCAGTTCCGGCTTCGCTTTCTCGGAGGCCTATCCCGACGGCGGCGTGCCGCTCGACCGCGTGCTCGCGCATTTCCAGGAACTGACCGACGCGAGCGACCTGCCGATCAATGCCGACTTCGAAAGCGGTTATGCCGATGACACGGCCGGCGTCATCCGCAATGTGCGGCGCTGCATCGACACCGGCGTCGCCGGGGTGTCGATCGAGGATGCGACCGGCATCAAGGACAATCCGCTGTTCCCGCTTGACGAGGCGGTCGCGCGGATCGCCGCCGCGCGCAAGTCGATCGACGACAGCAAGCAGGACGTGATGCTGGTCGGCCGCGCCGAGGGATTTCTCGTCGGCCGTCCCGACCTCGACGATGTGATCGGCCGGCTGAAAGCCTATTCAGCCGCCGGCGCCGACATCCTCTATGCGCCGCTGATCAAAACGCGGGAGCAGATCGAAGCCGTTGTAAAGGCGGTGGCGCCAAAGCCGTTCAATTTTCTCAATAGCGCCAATTTCGGTTTCAGCGTCGATGACCTCGCCGCCATGGGTGTGCGGCGTATCAGCGTCGGCGGCACCTTGGCGCGGGTCGCCTGGACCGCGTTCGTCCACGCTGCGCGCGAAATCGCCACCGAAGGCCGCTTCACCAAATTCGACGGCAACATGCCCAACGCCGATTTCAACGCGTTCTTTTCGGCTGACCGAAAGAACCGGACCCCGTGACCGAACGGCGCGAATTCACCGGACCGACGGAACCCCACCCGCGCACCGGACAACCCGTCGGTCTTCCCGTGGATGCCGCACCGGCAGATCGCCCCGGTCCGGTGACGCTGACCGGCCGTTTCGGACGCCTCGAAAAGCTCGCGGCACACCACGCGCCGGCATTGTGGGATGCCGTCAAAGGCCACGACGCGATCTGGACCTATATGCCGGGCTATGGGCCGTTCACCGATGCGGCGGACTTTATCACCTGGGTCGAGAGCCGGACCACGCTCTCCGATCCCTATTCCTACGCCATCGTCGGTACCGACAGGCGCGCGCTCGGCATTTGCACGCTGATGGAAATCCGGCCCGCCTCACGGGTCTGCGAGATCGGTCACGTGCTCTATGCGCCGGCGCTGCAACACAGTCCGTTGGCAACCGAAGCCCAATATCTCGTTGCGCAGTATGCCTTCGAGACACTGCGCTATCGCCGCTACGAATGGAAATGCGACAACAACAACGCCGCCTCCAAACGGGCGGCGCTGCGGCTCGGCTTTGGCTATGAATTCGTGATGCGGCAGCACGTCATCGCCAAGGGGCGCAATCGCGACACTGCCTGGTTCTCGATGCTCGATGGCGACTGGCCGGCGCGCAAGGCGCGCTTCGAGCGGTGGCTGGCGCCGGACAATTTCGACGCGAGCGGCCGGCAGAAAACCCGTCTCAGCGAGCTGCCGCTTTGAGCGAAACCGTTCTATCGCCGTCGCTGCTCCAGTACCGCGCCTTCGTGATGCTGTGGTTCATGCGATTGTTCTCGACCGTCGCCTATCACATGATGGTGGTGGCGATCGGCTGGACCATCTACGCGCTGACGGGCGACCCGCTCGATCTCGGGCTCGTCGGCCTCGTCCAGTTCGTGCCGACCGTGGTGCTGACCCTGCTGATCGGCCATCTGGCCGACCGCTACGACAAGCGCATCATCCTGCGGCTGACCCAGGGCGGTTACGCGCTGTCCGCCGTGGTGCTGCTGCTTGCCTTCTGGCAGCAGATGTTGTCGCGCGAATTGTTGCTGGTGATCGTCTTCATCATCGGCTGCGCCCGCGCCTTTGAAATCCCGACCGGCCACGCCTTCGTCCCGGCGCTGGTGCCGATGGACGTGCTGCCGCGTGCCACCGCCGCTTGGGCAGCCTCGAATCAGGTCGCCACCATCACCGGCCCGGCACTGGGCGGGTTCATCTACGGCATCAGCCCCCTCGCCGCCTGCGCGATCTGTGTCCTGCTCTTTGCCGCGTCCTGCACGCTGACGTTCCTGTTCCGAACGCAGCGGCCGGTCATCGCCCGCGAGCCGCCGACCCTCGCCTCGATCTTCGCCGGGCTGCATTACATCTATACGCGGCCGCGACTCCTGGGTGTCATCAGTCTTGATCTGTTCGTCGTGCTGCTCGGCGGCGCGACAGCGCTGCTGCCGGTGTTCGCCCGCGACATCCTCGCCACCGGTCCGCTCGGCCTCGGGCTGCTGCGCTCCGCGCCTGCCGTCGGCGCGCTGCTGACGATGGCGTGGCTGACACGCCATCCGATCGAGCGGCGGATCGGACCGATCCTGTTCGCGGTGGTCAGCGTGTTCGGCCTCGCCACCATCGTTTTTGCGCTGTCGACCTCGTTCGTGTTGTCGCTCGGCGCGCTGGCCGTCCTCGGCGCGGCGGATGCCATCAGCGTGGTACTGCGCTTCACACTGGTACAGATCGAGACGCCGGACGCGATGCGCGGCCGCGTCAGCGCCATCAATTCGCTGTTCACCGGCACGTCGAACACACTCGGCGAATTCGAGTCCGGCGCGGTCGCGGCCTGGCTCGGCGCAGTGCCCTCGGTGCTGATCGGCGGCGTCGGCTCGATCGTCATTGCGCTGACATGGATGGGGTTGTTCCCCGCTCTGCGCAAGGTCGACCGCTTTGAAATCCCGAAGGACTGACCGCGCGTGCGCTTTGCCTCACCTCTCGTTCCCGCAACGCTGATCCGCCGCTACAAGCGCTTCCTCGCCGACGTGCAATTGCCGGACGGAAGCGAGATCACCGCGCATGTGGCCAATCCCGGCGCGATGACCGGCCTCGCCACGCCGGGCGCGCGGGTCTGGCTGTCGAAGTCGGCGAGCAAGACCCGCAAGCTTCCGTATTCGTGGGAGCTGGTGGAGGCCGATTTCGGTTCTGGCCTTGAGCTCGTCGGCGTCAACACCGGCCATCCCAATCCGCTGATCGGCGAGGTGCTCGCCGCCCGCGCACTCCCGGAGCTTGCCGCCTATTCGTCGGTCCGCCGCGAGGTGAAATACGGCAAGGCGTCCCGCGTCGACTTCCTGCTGGAGGGCGACGGTCTGCCGCCCTGCTATCTGGAGATCAAGAACGTGCATCTGATGCGCACACCGGGTCTCGCGGAATTTCCCGACAGCGTCACCGCGCGCGGCGCGCGCCATCTCGCCGAACTGGGCGATATGGTCGAAACCGGCGCCCGCGCCATGATGCTCTATGTGATCCAGATCGGCTCGGCGCAGCGCTTCGCGCTCGCCCGCGACATCGACCCCACCTATGGCGCGGCCTTCGACCGGGCGCGAAGCCGGGGCGTCGAGGCGCTGGCGGTGACGTGCGTCCTGACCCGTGAGGGTATCGTCATGGGACACCCCGTGCCGATTGTCGCCTGAAACGGCCAGATTCCGGGATGTTTTGGCGGAATATCGGCCGAAACTTGCGCTTGCGCCGCATATCCTTAAATTGGGACCAATGAATTATGTCGATGCGGCTGTCGCCCCCCTCCGAAAAACCGGCCAGATCAAACTGCACGGACCCGACGCATTCGCGGGAATGCGCGTGGCCGGGCAATTGACCGCGCAATGTCTCGACATGCTGGTGCCAGAGGTGAAGCCCGGCGTGCCGACCGAACGGATCGACCAGCTTGTCCATGAGTTCGCCATGGACCACGGCGCTCTGCCGGCAACGCTGAACTATCGCGGCTACCGCAAATCGACCTGCACCTCGCTCAATCACGTCGTTTGCCACGGCATCCCCAACGACAAGCCGATGAAGGACGGCGACATCGTCAATATCGACGTGACGCTGATCGTCGACGGCTGGCACGGCGATTCCAGCCGCATGTATGCGGTCGGCGACATTCCGCGCCGCGCCGAGCGACTGATCGACATCACCTACGAGTCGATGATGCTCGGCATCGCCGCGATCAAGCCCGGCGCCACCACCGGCGACATCGGCCATGCGATCCAGACCTTCGTCGAGGCGCAGCAGATGAGCGTGGTCCGCGACTTCTGCGGCCATGGCCTCGGTCAGCTCTTCCACGACGAGCCGAACATCGTCCATGTCGGCCGGCCCGGCGAAGGCGTGACGCTCAAGCCCGGCATGTTCTTTACGGTCGAGCCGATGATCAATCTCGGCCGCCCGCATGTGAAGGTCTTGTCCGACGGCTGGACCGCGGTAACGCGCGACCGTTCGCTGTCGGCGCAGTTTGAGCACACCGTCGCGGTGACCGAGACCGGCGTCGAGATCTTCACCCTCTCGCCCAAAGGCTACGACAAGCCGCCCTACGCGATTTAATATCGCGTTTTCGTGCTTCGGCGATTTGCGCATTGCCAATGGCGGTGAATTTCCGCCATGCTGGTCATGACCAGCGACGATGCGCCCCATGCCCGACGGCGATAGCTCCACGACCGACGACGAAGTCCCATCCGGTTTGGCGGAAGCGCCGCCGCATTACCACGGCCACCGCGAGCGCCTGCGCGGACGCTTTCGCGACGCCGGCGCCGACGCCATCAGCGATTACGAGCTGCTGGAGCTGGTGCTGTTCCGCGCGATCCCGCAGCGGGACGTCAAGCCGCTCGCCAAGGAGCTGATCGCGCGCTTTGGATCGTTCGCCGAGGTGATCGCCGCGCCGGCGCAGCGGCTACGCGAGATGCGCGGGCTCGGCGAGGCCGCCATCACCGAATTCAAGATCGTGCAAGCCGCCGCCGGCCGGATCGCGCGCGGCGAGGTGAAGAAGCGCACCGCACTGTCGTCATGGTCGAGCGTGCTCGATTATGTGCGCACGGCGCAGGCGTTCGCCGAAAAGGAGCAGTTTCGCGTGCTGTTCCTCGACAAGCGCAACCACTTGATCGCCGACGAGGTGCAGCAGACCGGGACGGTTGATCATACGCCGGTCTATCCACGCGAGGTGGTGAAGCGCGCGCTAGAACTGTCCGCCACCGCCATCATCCTCGTGCACAACCACCCCTCCGGCGATCCGACGCCGTCCCGCGCCGATATCGTGATGACGCAGAACATCGTCGAGATCGCCAAGCCGCTCGGCATTTCCGTTCACGATCACATCATCGTCGGCAAGGACGGTCATGCGAGCCTGAAAGGATTGCGACTCATTTGAGTGCGCGCGCCCCGTATTCGTCGTTGCGGCGCCACCAGATGCCGCCCTCGTTGCGGCCCTTCGGCGCGCGATCGAGCCACGGATAGACCCCCCACACCGCATCGAGCCCGCGCGCATAGGCGGAATAGGTGTGATAAACGACGCCGCCCTCCAAAACGAAGGCGCTCAGGCCCGGCCGGTCGCGATGATAGGTCGGCGTATCGACGCCACAGGTTGCGGCCATGTGGTTCTCCGCCGCCGCGCCACCGTCCTCCGCGTCCGGCCGCCACTGCATCGCCGGCTCGCGACTGTAGTTGTAATCGACATCGCCATGGCGCTGCTGGTCCTCTGAGAACCAGACGTTGAAGTCGGCATTGAAATCGTTGCCGCCCGACGATGCCCATGGAAACGTCCAGCCGAGCCGCTGCTTGTAGGCTTGCAGCCGCACGAGTGGCGCGCGCGACACCGCCCACAGCATCACGTCATGATTTTCCAGATGTACGGTGACGCCATTGAAGCCGTCGGCGATCGACGAGCAGGACGGGCATCCCGCTTTGTAATCCGGGCCGAACATGAAGTGATACACGAGCAGTTGCGACCGGCCGTTGAACAGATCGGTCAACGACTTCGACCCCTTGTCGGTGTCGAACGTATAGGACTTGTCGATCCGGACCCACGGCAGCGCCTGCCGCCGCTCCGCCAGCGCATCGCCCTGCCGGGTCAGCTCCTTTTCCGCCGCCAGCAGATCGATGCGGGCTTTGAGCCAGTCGGCGCGGGTTCCGGTTGCGTGTGTGGTCATGATGCTTTCTCCTTTTTCAATGATCCGAAACTACTCTCGCCCCACCGATGCGCGGGAGTGACAAGTCTGTCGGGATTCGGGCGGCACATGCGCGGCGATCCACGTCACCCACGGCGTGAGATGGAACACGCTCATCAACGCATACATCATCGTCATGCCGCTCATGGGCCCGGATTGGGACACACAGAGCAGTGACCCTTCGCCCGGCAGCGCCGACAGCACCGCCATCGCCGCGAAGGCTGGCGCGGCCGCGAGGCTCAGTCCACACGTCAGGCGCGAGAATGTTTCGTTTCGCTGTGTCATCATGGTGCGGCTCCCGACACGACATCGATTGCGCTTTCAAGTAACGTCGGAAATCGCTGATCGAGAGTGACAAATGTGTCGGGATTTCGCAGGTCGGGATTCCGTTTGGTGTCGGAGCAGGCATGGATTCACTGATCACCGCGGCGGCGCTGGCGCTGGCGGCGGGCGATCCGCTCGGCGCGCTGAACCGCGTCGCCTTGCGCGACGATCCGGCGGCGCTGGCGTTGCGCGGCATCGCCATGGCGCGGCTCGGCGAGTTCGCGCGCGCGACGGCTTTATTAAAGCGCGCCGCGCGCGGCTTCGGCGCCAAGGAAGCCGTCGCGCGCGCCCGCTGTATCGTCGCGGAAGCGGAGATTGCGCTGGTTTCGCGCGATCTCGCATGGCCCACGAAGTCGCTCGAAGCCGCGCGCATGACGCTGGAGCAGCGCGGCGACTGGCTCAATGCCGCGCATGCGCGGCACCTCCAGGCACGTCGTCTCATCCTGATCGGCCGCCTCGACGATGCGGAGCGCGCGCTCGCCGCGCTCGATCCCTCGCCATTTCCGCCGGCGGCACGTGCCGCCTACGAACTGGTGGTCGCAGGGCTTGCGATCCGGCGCATCCATAGCAGGGCTGCGCACGATGCGATCGCCCGCGCCGATCGTGCCGCGCGCCACACCGGCATTGCCGAGCTGATCGCCGAAGTCGAAACGGCACGCCGTGCGCTAACCGAACCGGCAGCACGCCTGACCACCGGCGGCGAGACGAAACCGATCCGGCTCGCGGAGGTGGAAGCGACACTCGCATCCAGCATGCTGGTCGTCGATGCGTGCCGGCGCACGATCCGTAGCGGACAAGCCGTCGTCCCCCTGGCGCGGCGGCCAGTGCTGTTCGCGCTGGCGAAAGCACTCGCCGAAGCGTGGCCCGGCGACGTATCGCGGCAGACACTGATCGCCCGCGCCTTCCGCGGCAAAGAGGCCGATGAATCCCATCGCGCGCGCTTACGCGTCGAGATCGGACGGTTACGCGCGGCGCTACGCACTTTGGCCGACATCACCGCGACACCGGACGGCTTCGCCCTGTCGCCACACCGGAACCGCAAAGTGGCAATTTTAACGCCGCCGATCGATGACGCCGAGGCCCAGGCCGACGATAAAGTGCTGGCGCTGCTTGCCGATGGCGAAGCCTGGTCGAGCTCGGCGCTGGCGATCGCGCTCGACGCCAGCCAGCGCACCGTGCAGCGCGCGCTCGACACGCTGGCCGAAGCCGGCAGAGTGCACTTCCATGGCCGTGGACGGGCGCAGCGCTGGACCATGCCGCCGGTCTCCGGATTCACGACGACGTTGTTACTCCCCGCGCCGCTGCCGGATGGCTAGGATGACGCCATGACAAAATCATCCGCACAGATCATCCGCGAATACGGCCCCTTTCCCGGTCTCGAAAAGGTGCACGGCCTGACCTACGATGGCCGGCATGTCTGGTTCGCCACCGGCGACAAACTCAACGCACTCGATCCCGACACCGGAACAGTCGGGCGCGCCATCGACGTTCCCGCGCATGCGGGAACGGCCTTCGACGGGCGACACCTATTCCAGATCGCCGAGGACAAGATTCAGAAGATCGACCCCGATAGCGGCCGTGTGCTCTCCACCATTCCCGCGCCGGGCAACGGCGGCGATTCCGGCCTCGCCTGGGCGGAAGGCACGCTCTGGGTCGCGCAATACCGCGAGCGAAAAATCCGTCAGATCGATCCTGAAACCGGCAAGGTGCTGCGCACCATCGACTCCAACCGCTTCGTCACCGGCGTTACCTGGGTCGACAACGAGTTGTGGCACGCGACCTGGGAAGATGACCAGAGCGAGCTGCGGCGCATCGATCCGAAGACCGGGGCGGTGCTCGACAGTCTCGACATGCCACCGGATACTTTCGTCTCCGGATTGGAATCGGACGGTGGCGACCGTTTCTTCTGCGGTGGCGGGCCGAGCGGCAAGGTGCGCGCCGTGCGCCGGCCGAAACGCAACAAGAGCTGATCGTTACGGCCGCGACAGCATGATCTCGTTGCCGGCGGGGATGCGGCGGAAATTCGCCGCGTCCACTTCCTCGAATCGCCACGGCGCGCCGCGCGATGGCGTCAGCAGCAATTCACCCTGATCCATCGTCCAGGTGGTGAAGCCTTGCTGCGCGATCGCCGGATCGCAATTCGGCCGCAGCTTCACCGGGTACTGTCCGTTGGCGGCGTTGCTATCGAGCGTGACGTTGCAGACCGGCTTGCCGGCGCGGGTGAACACCCATTCGCCGAACATGTCGTCAGCGGGACGCGAGGCCGTCACCGCACCGCCCGGCGCCTGCAGGAACAGCAGGCCGACGCCCGGCGTCGGCGCCTCGAACACACCGGTTTCCACTTCGCCGAATTCGATCAGCGTCTTGCCGCCGGCATCGACCAGGCGCAGCAAATCGTTCTCCGCGAATTTCCAGCCGACGATATCCTTCACCAGCGGAAACAGATTGCCGCAGTTGGGATCGAACTCGACCTTGAAGCCTTGCGCCGCGCGGTCGGTCTTGAACGTGACGTCACAGACCTTGTCGCGGTCGGCATTGGCCATTTCCCACGGCGCGCCGACGAGACGCGCGGCATCGCTGTCGGGCGGTCCAGCCTGCGCGAAGGCAGTCCCGGCGAGCGACAACATCGCGATCCCCGTCAACACGCCAAGATCGACGACACGACACAGCATGTCAGCGCCCCTTTTTCGGCCGGTCGGGCAATTTCAGGAAACGATCCATGCCGGCGATATCACGCGCCTCGCCGAACGCGACATAGCGTTCGTCCGGCGTCTCGAAGCGCACTTTCACCTTGCGCAGCGCATCGACCAGATCGATCGACCAGCCTTCGTTGACGCGCCACGCGGCGATGTCGCCCATCACCGGGAACGCCTTGGCGCAAT
Source organism: Pseudolabrys sp. (assembly GCA_019635575.1). Lineage (GTDB taxonomy): Bacteria > Pseudomonadota > Alphaproteobacteria > Rhizobiales > Xanthobacteraceae > Pseudolabrys. The sequence goes on from JAHBZF010000057.1 coordinate 10,783, forward strand.
CCGGCGCGACATCGATCTGAAAGCCGCCGATTCCCGTCTCTTTCAGCAGCGTCACGCGGCAGCGCCGCTTGCCCGCCGCATCGCGGATTTCCCACGCACCATAGAGGTCGGTCAGCATCGCCGGATCGACCTCGGAGAGATTCAACGGCTTGGCCGGCCCGAACTCATAGGACGCAGCCGGCGTGGCGACGACCAGCAGCATCGCGCATGCGCTCGCCCACACGGCAATGCGTCCTGCAACAGGGGAAGCCGAACGGGCGCGGATCATCGAGCGAGTCCTGTGTTCTCTCCGGCAACCATAACGCCGCCGCGCGAGATGCGGCAACTCGCTCCCCGCTATTCCGGGCCGGGCGCCGAGGGAACCGGCTTGCCGCGTACCCGCTCGCGATGCAGCAGGTAAAGCCCCGAGGCGATCACCACCGCCGCGCCGGCCAGCGTCCAGCCGGACGGGATGTCGTCGAACACCATGTAGCCGATGGCGATCACCCAGATGAGCTGCGAATACATGAACGGCGCCAGCACCGACGGCGGCGCCATCCGGTGGGCGATGATCAGGAGATAATGGCCGATGGTGCCGAACGCGCCGATCGCGACCATCAAGGCGAACAGATGCCAGCTCTGCGGCATGGTCCAGACGAACGGCGCAAGACAACTCATCGCTACCACGCCGACGATGTTGGAGTAGAACAGCGTCGTCTCGCTGGAATCGAAACGTGAGACGATCCGCGTGGTGATGAAATAGAAGCCGTAGCACAACACGGCCGCCACCGATAACAGCGCCGCCGGATGGATGCCGCCGAAGCCCGGCCGCGCCACCAGCAGCACGCCGCAAAAGCCGACGCTGATGGCGACCCAGCGCCGCCAGCCGACCCATTCGCCCAGCATCGGACCCGACAGCACCGCCACCAGGAACGGCGTAGCGAAGCCGATCGACGTGGTCTGGTCTAGCTGCAGATATTTGACCGCATAGAAATTGAACCCGGTCGAGCCGAGCATCAGCATCGACCGCACGATCTGCAAGCCGGGACGCCGCGTGCGTAAAAGGCCGGGGCGCGCAAACGGATTGGACAGAATGAAAGCGAGCAGGAAGCCGGACACGTAGCGCGCCCAGATCGTCTGCAGCGGGTCCATGAACTGGTTGAGATATTTGGCGGTCGAATCGAGACAGCCGAACATCAGGAAGGTCACGCAGATCAGCGCGATTCCCTTGAGCCGGCTGCCACGCACGGAGGTCGGATCGCTCACGCGCCAGCCCGCACGCCGGCCGCACCATCAAAAATGCAGAAGAATGTCGCCATTGCCCGAGAGACTATCCAACCCGGCGGCCGGTGACGAGACACGGCAGGAGATTGCGCCCATGCGCTGTGCAGATTGCAGGCTGCAACCGGCTGCGGTAACGACAGACGATCCATGGATATCACCACCGTCGGCCTGTTCCTGTTGGCGACCTTTGCCGGTGCGGTGGCGACCGGGCTGTCCGGCTTTGCACTCGGCCTCGTCGCCGCCGGCGTGTGGCTGCACATCCTGACCCCGGCGCAGGTCGCGGCGCTGATCGTGTTCTACGGTCTGCCGATGCAAAGCTACTGGCTGTGGCGGCTGCGTCATGCGCTGGTCTGGCGCCGGGTGATGCCGTTCATGCTCGGCGGCCTGTTCGGCGTTCCGCTCAGTGTGATGCTGTTGTCGAACCTGACGCCGGGCCAGGTACGCGTCGGCGTCGGCACCCTGCTGGTGCTCTACAGCACTTACGGCCTGGCGCGGCCGAACCTCAAACCGGTGCGCAGCAACTTCGCCATCGATACGCTGATCGGTTTCCTCAATGGGCTGGTCGGCGGCATGACCGGGCTGGTCGGCCCGGTGATCACCATGTGGTGCTCGATGCGCGGCTGGAGCAAGGACGAGCAGCGCGCCGTGTTCCATCCGGTGATCATCGCCGCCTACCTGCTCACCGCCGCTTCGCTGGCGATGGCGGGAGAGATCACGCTCACCGTGGCGACCTATTACGCCATGGGTCTGCCGGTGCTGATTTTCGGCGCATGGATTGGGCTGCTGCTCTACGGCAAGCTCGACGACGCCGGCTTCCGCCGCGTCGTTCTGGTGCTGCTGCTGGCGTCGGGCCTTGTGCTGCTCGGCGGACAGTTGCTGTAACTATTTCGGCCGCAGGTCGTTGCCGATGCCCTTGTTGACGAACCGCAACGTGTAGCCCTTGCGGTAGTCGAGGCCGTCCCTGACCACGCCGGCTTTCACCATCTCGCGGAAGAACGACTCCATGCGCGCATCGGTCATGGCGCCGATGCCAAGCGTCTTCGTATCGCCGGAATCGACGATGCCGTAGTCGCGCATCCGGGCGATCGAATAAGCCAGCACGTCGTCGGTCATGTCCGGGTTCATTTTCTTGATCAGCGTATTGGCCGGCGTGCTGTCGCCATAGAGATAGTTGGCCCAGCCGATCATCGAGGCGTCGACGAACCGCTGCACCAGATCGGGATTCTTCTCGATCAGCTCACGGCGCGTCTCGATCAGGGTCGAATAGGCGTCGAAGCCGTGATCGGCGAGCAGAAACACTTTCGGCTTGATGCCGGTCTGCTTCTCGATCGCGTAAGGCTCGGCCGTCACATAGCCCTGCATGGCGCTACGCTTGTCGACCAGAAACGGCTGCGCATTGAAGGTGTAGGGTTTCACCTTCAATTCGTCGAAGCCGTAACGCGCCTTCAGCCACTGGAAATAGGTCGGCATCCCTTCCTTGGAGACGAACAGCGTCAGCTTCTTCAAATCCTCGAAGGTCTCGATGCCCTGCCCCGGATGGACGATGAACACCTGCGGATCCTTCTGGAAGCTCGCCGCCACCGCGACCGTCGGCACATTGTTCGCTACCGCGTCGAACGACTGCAGCGTATTGGCGCTCATGTAGAACTCGATGCGCCCGGCCAGCAGCAGCAGCCTGTTGTTGACGTTCGGCCCGCCCGGCACGATCGTCACATCGAGCCCGTATTTTCGATACGTGCCGTCGGCGAGCGCCTGATAGAATCCGCCGTGCTCGGCCTCGGCGACCCAGTTGGTGCCGAACCGCACCGGGTCGAGCGCCTGGGCGGGACCGGCGGCGAACAGGGCGGCAAGAACGGAAAGCGCGCCACAACGCAGCGCCGATATCATGCGTTAGCTCCGGACGATCTTGTAGAGCGGCTTTTCGAGCTGGATCATACCCTTCTTGCGCCGCGCCGCATCGTCCAATTCCTGGAATCCGGCCTTGCGGCAGCACGCCGCGCCGGCCGCATGTTTCTGCGGAATGTCGATCCGCAACACCTTGCAGCGGCGACGCCGCGCGATCCCCTCGACCGCGCTGATCAGTCCCACGCCGACGCCACGGCGCGCGGCCGGATCGGTCACCGCCAGCGAATAGAGCCGTGCGATCGGGCTGCGCGGGCGAAACAGCACCAGCGCATAGCCGGCGAACATCCGCTCCTGCGTCGCCACCAGCAGCACGGCGCCGGTGCCCGTGAGGAAGCGGCGGAAGCTGCGGCGCGACAACGCGCCGTCCTCGAACGCCCGTATCTCCAGACTCAGCAGATCAGGAAGATCCTGTTCACGCGCCGGCCTGATACGCAGTTTTTTCGACCCGATACTCACCATCGGCGCGCACTTAAAGACGCCCCCGCGTGCCGAAGCAAGGGCGGGACCCGGCCCGGCGGCAAAAAGAACACAACCAAGCCGGGGCGGCTTTGAACCTTTTTCCCGACATGGCGACCAAATCGTATGCGGCGGCGTGACAAATCGAACGCCCCCACAACCGGATGGAGACCACCATGAACACCAAGATCGCCGCCATTGCCCTCTCGATCGTCACCCTGACCGGCGCGATGACCGCCGCCACCAGCCAGGCGCAGGCCGGCCATCGCTGGGGCGTCGGCCTCGGTGTCGGCCTTGCCGCAGGCGCGCTGATCGGCGCGGCGGCCGCCTCGAACGCCTATGCCGGCCCGGCTTATGTGTCCGGCCCGGCCTATCGCGAGTGCCGCATCGTCAAGCGCATGGATGCCTGGGGCTACTGGCACCGCGTGCGGGTTTGCGACGTCTACTGACGCGCAACGGATTGGGTCGGCCTTTCCCCCGGTCCCCTCCCGAGCCGGCCCAACAGAGCCCGTCCGGTGCCCCCAAGCACCGGGCGGGTTTTCCCGACAAAAAGCGGATATCGGCCTTAAGACGTGTCAGCCTTGCAATTCGCGGCGCACGATCTGCGTGCCCGCAACCATCGCCTGCATCTTGCCGTAGGCAACGTCGCGCGGCAGATATTTCATGCCGCAGTCGGGCGCGATCACCAGCCGCTCGGCTGCCACATGCGGCAATGCCTTGCGAATGCGCGCCGCGACCACCTCCGGCGTCTCGATGGATTTGTCCGAAAGATCGATCACGCCGAGGATGATGGTCTTCGACGGCAGCTTCTCCAGCACGCGCAGGTCGAGATCCGGCTGCGCCGCCTCGATCGAGACCTGCTGCGCCTTGCTGTTCTCCAGTTCGGCGAGGAACGAATAGCCTTCCGGTTTCTCGTGCACCACGGCCGCATAGCCGAAGCACAGATGCACCGCGACGGTGCCGGTCACGCCATCCAGCGCCGCATTCAGCGCCTTGACGCCGAAGGCGCGCGCCTTGTCCGGGTGCTGCTGCATCCACGGCTCGTCGATCTGGATCACATCCGCGCCAGCCGCGAACAAATCCTTGATCTCCGCATTCACCGCCGCCGCGAAGTCCATCGCGAGGGCTTCCTGTGACGGATAGAACTCGTTCTGCGCCTGCATGGTCATGGTGAAGGGACCGGGCACGGTCATCTTCACCGGCTTCTTGGTGTTGGCGCGCAGGAACTGGATATCGTGCAGCTCGACCGGATGCGTGCGGCGCACCTTGGCGGTGATGCGCGGCACAGGGATCGGCTTGCCGCTGCGGTTGATGGTGGTGCCGTGGTTCACCGTGTCGACGCCCTCGAGCGCGGTGGCGAAGCGGTTGGAATAGCTCTCGCGGCGCTGCTCGCCGTCGCTGATGATGTCGAGACCGGCACGCTCCTGCTCGCCGATCGCGAGCAAGGTCGCCTCGTCCTGCTTCGCTTCCAGCTCCGCCGCCGGCACCAGCCAGAGATCGGCCATGCGCACGCGCGGCACCTGCTTCGACAGTTTGGCGCGGTCGATCAGCCAATCCGGCTGCGGATAGGAGCCGACAAGCGTGGTGGGGAGGAGCGTTGGCGTCGCCATGGATGATCCTGTCATGCGCGCCCGGAACCGGGCTTCGTGAAAGATTGCCACATATAAAGCGATGCGCGGGCGGGACAAGCCCGCACCCATCGGCGGGCAAAGTCAGGGCAGTGACGGTGCGGCGGCGACGCTCATCGCCAGCACCCGCGCCACATGCAGCGCATCGCGCTGCGCGCCGTCGTGGATCTGATGGCGGCAGGAGGTGCCGTCCGCCACCACCAGCGTGTCCGCATCCGCCTTGCGCACCGCCGGCAAAAGCGACAGCTCGCCCATGGCCAGTGACACGTCGATGGTCTCGGCGTGATAGCCGAACGACCCGGCCATGCCGCAGCAGCTCGACTCCACCGTCTCGACCTTGAGATCGGGAACAAGGCGCAGCACGCTCTCGACCGCGCCCATGGCGGCAAAAGCCTTCTGATGGCAATGACCATGCAGCAACGCCTGGCCGGCCACCTTACCGAGCGGCAGCGCAAGACGCCCGGCCTTGTGCTCCCGCGCCAGAAATTCCTCGAACAACAACGCCAGATCGGCGAGTCTGCGCGCCGCGTCGGATTTCAGCAGCACCGGCCATTCGTCGCGGAAGGTGAGCAGGCAGCTCGGCTCGAGCCCGACCACCGGCACGCCGTGGTCGATATACGGCGCCAGCGCCGCCAGCGTGCGTTCGGCTTCGCGTCGTGCCTCGTCGACACGCCCGACCGACAGGAACGTGCGGCCGCAGCATAAGGGCCGCGTCTCGCGCGCCGGCGGCGTCGCCAGATGCGCGCGATATCCCGCGGCGGCGAGCACGGTGAGCGCCGCATCGAGGTTTTCGCGCTCGAAATAGCGGTTGAACGTGTCGGCAAAGAGCACAACATCCTTGCCGTCACCTCCGATGGCGGAGGACGGCGCATCGGCGAACACGTCGCCGCGCCATTTCGGCAGCGACCGCCGCGCGGAGAACCCGGCCAGTGCCTGCGACAGCGCCGCCAGACCGGGGATCGCATCGCGCAGATTGAATAGCCACGGCAGCTTCGCCGCATAGGGCGCGTAGCGCGGCAGATAACCGACCAGCCGCTGATGCAGCGTCAGGCCATATTTGGCGGCGCGCGCGGCCAGCACCTCGATCTTCATCCGCGCCATGTCGACGCCGGTCGGACATTCGCGGCGACAGGACTTGCACGACACGCACAGTTTCAACGTCTCGGCCATTTCGTCGGAGGTGAAGGCATCGGAACCGAGTTGACCGGTGACGGCCAGCCGCAAGGTGTTGGCCCGGCCGCGCGTCACGTCCTTTTCCTCGCGCGTGACGCGATAACTCGGACACATGGCCCCGCCTTGCAATTTGCGGCAGGTGCCATTGTTGTTGCACATCTCGACCGCGCCCTGAAAACCGCCACCGGCGCCGGGATAGGCGGACCAGTCGAGCGTGGTCGTCATCGGCTCGCCGTGATAGCCGGGTGGATAGCGCAGCAGGGTGCGGTCGTCGAACTTCGGCGCACGCACCACCTTGCCCGGATTGAACAGATCGTTCGGATCGAAGCGGTCCTTCACCTCTTCGAACGCACGCACCAGTTCCGGACCGAACATGAATTCGTGGAATTCGGAGCGCACGATGCCGTCGCCGTGCTCCCCGGAATGCGAACCTTTGTATTCTTTCACCATGGCGAACGCCTCCTCGGCGATGGCGCGCATGGCCTTGACGTCCTTCTCCTGCCGCAGATTGAGCACCGGCCGCACATGCAGACAGCCGGAGCCGGCATGCGCGTACCAGGTACCGCGCGTGCCGTGCTTCTCGAAAATCCGCGTCAGCCGCGCGGTGTAGTCCGCAAGGTGATCGAGCGGCACCGCGCAGTCCTCGACGAAGGATACAGGTTTCCCCTCGTCCTTCATCGACATCATGATGTTGAGGCCCGAGGTGCGCACCTCGGTGATCGCCGCCTGCAGCGCGGCGTCGAGCACGTCGACCACGCCGCCCCAATGCTGGCCCGATTTGTCCCAGCCGAAACCGAGATCGCCCATCATGTCGTGCAGTTGCGCGAGCCGCCGGACATTCTCCTCCTGATCCGCCTCGCCGAACTCGACCAGCAGAATGGCTTCCGGGGCGTCGCCGCCATTACGCCGCACGAACTGCTCCAGCGTCGGCCGGAACAGCGGAATCTCCCACGCCAGCTCGATCATGGTGCGGTCGATCAGCTCGACGCCGATCGGCTGCAACCGCACCAGATGCTGCGCGGAATCCATCGCCGCATAGAACGAGCCGAAATGGCAGGCGCCGACCGCGCGCCGGCCGAGCACCGGGGAGAGTTTCAAATCGATTCGGTTGAAGAAAGCGAGCGTGCCTTCGCTACCGGTGAGCACATGCGCGAGATTGGCGTCGTTGTTTCCCGGCACCAGCGCGTCGAGATTGTAGCCGCCGACGCGGCGTTGCACCTTGGGAAAGCGCGCGGCAATCTCGTCCGCCTCGCGCGCGCCGATCGCCAGCAGATCGCGCGCCAGCGCCTGTGCCTTCGGCGTGTCCGCGAGTTGCGACAGATCGGCATCGATCCGGCCGAACCTCGCATGTGTTCCGTCCGCCAGCCGTGCCTCGATGCCGAGCACGTTGTCGCGCATGGTCCCGAACCGCAGCGAACGTGCGCCGCAGGAATTGTTGGCCGACATGCCGCCGATGGTGGCGCGCGAGGCTGTGGAGATATCGACCGGGAACCACAACCCGTGCGGCTTGAGCTGGCGGTTCAATTCGTCGAGCACCATGCCGGGCTCGACGCTGCAACGCCGCCCGGCAACATCGAGATCGATCAGCTTGTTCAGATGGCGCGAGCAATCGACGATCAATGTCTCGTTGATGGTCTGCCCGCATTGCGAGGTGCCGCCGCCGCGCGCGGTGACGCTCACGCCGTTTTCAGCGGCGAGATCGATCGCCCGGTTGGCTTCCTCAATCGACCGCGGCGTGATCACACCGATCGGCATGATCTGATAATGGGATGCGTCCGTCGCGTAGCGGCCGCGCGTGAAATCGTCGAATGCCGCGCCATCCGCCAGCGCCGCATTGAGCTGCCGTTCAAAAACTGGTCGGACCACTGGCACCTGCCGCCCTCTTATGACATCGACTGCATAGGCGCGGGCCGCAACGGTCTGCTCCCAAAGACGAAATCCGCCGGAAATCGCTTGACCACAATGTACCATTCATAGTTGATCGCCACCAAGCATCGGGTCCGCGCTGTCGGCGCGGCCGGCCGGAAATCGCCACGGGTCAATTGCCCTCACGGTGCCTCGACACATCTGCGTTTCAGGAGCGAAATTCCATGGTGAAAAACTCGTCGCGCGCCGTTGGGCGCCATGCGCTGCATATTCCCGGCCCGACGCCGGTGCCGGATCGCGTCCTGCGCGCGATCGACCAGCCGATGATCGACCATCGCGGTCCCGAATTCGCCAAGGTGACGAAGAAGGCGCTCGAAGGCATCAAGACCATCTTCAAGACCAACCATCCGGTGATCATCTTCACCGCGACCGGCACCGGCGCGTGGGAAGCCGCGCTGACCAACACGCTGTCGCCCGGCGACAAAGTGCTGACGGTCGAGACCGGACAGTTCGGCCTGCTCTGGAAGAAGATGGCGGAGAAGCTCGGTCTCAAGCCGGAGGTCATCGAGACCGACTGGCGGCACGGCGTCGATCCGAACGAAGTCGAGAAGCGCCTGCGCGCCGACAAGAACAAAGAGATCAAGGCCGTCTGCGTGCTGCACAACGAAACCTCGACCGGCGCACTCTCCGACATCGCCGGCGTGCGCAAGGCGATCGACGCAGCCGGTCATCCGGCGCTGCTGCTGGTCGATACCATTTCCTCGCTCGCCTCGGCCGACTATCGCCATGACGAATGGGGCGTGGACGTTGCCGTCGGCGGCGCGCAGAAGGGTCTGATGCTGCCGCCCGGCATGTCGTTCAACGCGCTCAGCCCGAAGGCGCTGGACGCCAGCAAGACCTCGAAGCTGCCGAAGTCGTTCTTCTCGTGGGACGACATGCTGAACATGAACAAGTCCGGCTATTTCCCCTACACGCCGGGAACGCTGATGCTGTTCGGTCTCAACGAAGGCATCGCGATGCTGCACGAGGAAGGTCTCGACAACGTGTTCGCGCGTCACAACCGGCTGGCCGAAGCCACCCGCCGCGCGGTCAAGCACTGGGGTCTCGACATCATCTGCCAGGATCCGAAGTGCTATTCGCCGACGCTCACCGCCGTCCTGCTGCCGGACGGTCACGACGCCGATGCGTTCCGCGCGCTCGCTTTGGAGAACTTCAATATCTCCTATGGCGCGAGCTTCGGCCGTTTCGCCGGCAAGATGTTCCGCATCGGCCATCTTGGCGATGTGAACGAAACGTCGATGATCGGCGCGCTCGGCGCGACCGAACTCGCGTTGCAGATGGCCGGCGTTCCGATCAAGAAGGGCGGCGCGCAGGCAGGGATGGACTATCTGCTCTCCGACATGAGCAGCGGCGCCCGCAAGGCGGCCGAATAAGGATTTCCGGTCGATCGGCATCCGACATGCAGATGGCGAAAAGGCCGGGCAATGCCCGGCCTTTTTGTTTGGTGTTGCTGGCTGCTCCCTCCCCCGCCTGCGGGGAGAGGTAAGAAAGATCAGGTATCGATCTTCACATACTCGAAATCGCCGGGCTTGTTGTCGATGCCGACCTTGGGCGCCGAAATCCAGCCGGCATATTTGCCCGGCTCCGCCACCGGCTTCATCAGCGAGGCAATGAAGTCGCCGTCCGCCTTCGACGGCAGCCACTCGTTGCGCTTCTTCGCCCAGGTCGCGTCATCGACGATCACGCCTTCCGGGCTCGCATGCACGTCCTTGAACTCGCCGATCTGGCGATGGAATGCGGTGTGCGGAAGCTTCAATTCGAACGCGATGCCAGCGGTCGAGATCACCTTGTTCCAGCGCAGCAGGCCCTTCGCGCAATCCTGCGTATAGTCGTCGCGCAAACGCATGTTCAGCGCGGTCAGCGCCGGCTCGTCAACCAGCTTGATCTGGCCATCGATGAACTTGAGCACCGGATAGGTCGAATTGTCGAGCCGGTGATCGTCATCGATCTTGGTTTCCTGATAGCGGCCCTTCAGCCCGTTGTTGAAGGCATTGGCGGCGTTGGTGGACACCTCCGAGCCGAACAGATCGAGCGACAGCGAATAATGTAGATGGAGCTTCTTCTGGATCGTCGGCAGGTCGATGACGCCGAGCGCGCGCACCTTGTCGATCGCGAAAGGATCGTCGATGCCAGCTTCCTTCATCGCGTCGCAGGTGCGTTGCACCACGCGGGTAATGCCGGTCTCACCGACGAACATATGGTGCGCTTCCTCGGTCAGCATGAAGCGGCAGGTGCGCGACAGCGGATCGAAGCCGGACTGCGCGAGGCTGTGCAACTGCATCTTGCCGTCGCGATCAGTGAAGTATGTGAACATGAAGAACGAGAGCCAGTCCGGGGTCGCTTCGTTGAACGCGCCGAGCATGCGCGGTGAGTCTTCCGAACCGGAGCGGCGACGCAACAACTCGTCCGCCTCCTCGCGGCCGTCGCGGCCGAAATATTTCTGCAGCAGATAGACCATCGCCCAGAGATGACGGCCTTCCTCGACGTTGACCTGGAACAGGTTGCGCATGTCGTAGAGCGACGGTGCGGTCTTGCCGAGATGGCGCTGCTGCTCCACCGAGGCCGGCTCGGTGTCGCCCTGGATCACGACGAGACGGCGCAGCGCGGCGCGATGCTCGCCGGGAATTTCCTGCCAGGCCGGCTCGCCGTAATGCTGGCCGAACGGGATCGTGCGGTTCTCCTCCTGCGGCGCAAGCAAGACGCCCCAGCGGTATTCCGGCATACGAACGTAATCGAACTTGGCCCAACCGCGCGGATCGACCGAATAGGCGGTGCGCAGATAAACGAGCTTCTCCTGGAAACCGTCCGGGCCCATGTCGTTCCACCAGTTGAGATAACCGGGGTGCCAGCCCTCCAGCGCCTTGAGGACGCGGCGATCTTCCATCAACCCGACATTGTTCGGAATGGTGGTCGAATAGTCGACGTTCAAATTGTCCATGGCTCGCTCCTCTCAAACCCGCTTGGTGTCGAACACGGCCTTCTGGCCGGTGCCGTAACGGCGCAGCGCGCCGTCCTCGCCGACCGCGTTGGGCCGCTGGAAGATCCAGTTCTGCCACGCCG
>JAHBZF010000058.1 GCA_019635575.1 Pseudolabrys sp.
ATTGTTCTTCGAGAAGGAAGTGCCGTTCAAGGATATCTATATCCATCGCCTGGTGCGCGACGCTTCCGGCGCTAAGATGTCGAAGTCGAAAGGCAATGTCGTCGATCCGCTCGGCGTCATCGACCAGTTCGGCGCCGACGCTCTGCGCTTCACGCTCGCGCGCAATGTCGCGCCGAGCCACGACATTCGCCTCGGCCCGCAGGACGTCGAGAACAACCGCAACTTCGCGACCAAGCTCTGGAACGCCGCGCGGTTCGTCGAGTTCAATGGCGCCAAGCGCGTTGAGGGCTTCGATCCGAGGTCGGCGACGGAGGCGCTCAACCGCTGGATCGCGCACGAGACGCAAAAGGCGGTGGCCGAGGTCACGCAGGCGCTTGCCGTGTATGCTTTTGCGGACGCCGCCGCCGCCGCTTACCGCTTCGTCTGGAACGTCTACTGCGACTGGTATGTCGAGCTCTCGAAGCCGTTGCTGACCGGACCGGATGGCGCCGCGAAGGACGAGACGCGCGCCATGGCCGCGTGGACTCTCGACGAGATCCTGAAGCTGCTTCATCCCTTCATGCCCTTCATCACAGAAGAGCTGTGGGCCGTGACGGCGGAGCAGGGTCCGAAGCGCAAGGCGATGCTGGCGGTGTCCGATTGGCCGTCGCTCGATGGTCTTGCCGACGAGAACGCCGAAGCCGAGATCGGCTGGGTGATTGATCTGATCACGGCCATCCGCTCGATCCGCGCAGAGATGAACATCAATACCAACATCCCCGTCGTGCTGGTGGCCGTTTCGAACGAGACGCAGGCGCGTGCGGAACACTGGGCCGATATCATCAAGCGGCTGGCGCGGTTGTCGGATATTTCGGTCGCGGCGCGGGCGCCAGAGGGTTCGGCGCAACTGGTGGTGCGCAACGAGGTGGTCGCCCTGCCGCTCAAGGGCATTATCGACCTCGTCGCTGAACGCGCGCGGCTGGCCAAGGAGTTGACCAAGGCCGATGCCGATATTCAGCGCGTCGATCAGAAGCTCGCCAACGAGAAATTCGTCGCCAACGCGCCGGAAGAAATCATCGAGGGCGAGAAGGAGAAGCGCGAGGAGGCGGTCGCACGCCGTGCCAAGTTCGCCGCCGCGCTCGATCTCCTGAAGGAGACGCCGTGAAGGTCTTTCTGGCGGGTGCGACCGGCGTTATCGGCCGGCGCATGGTGCGGCTCTTGCGCGACGGCGGCATCACCGTGGTTGGCACGACGCGCACGCCCGCCAAGGGACGCGCTTTGAGCACGCTCGGCGCGACGCCGGTGGTCGTCGATATGTTCGACGCCGAGGCGGTTGCCCGCGCCATCGATGCGGCCGAGCCGGACGTGGTCGTGCATCAACTGACCGATCTGCCGAGCGCGCCGGGGACGCCCGGCTATGCCGAGGCGCTGGCGCGCAATGCGCGGCTGCGAACCGACGGAACGCGTAACCTGATGGCGGCGGCTGCCGCTGCCGGCGTGCGTCGTGTCGTCGCCCAGAGCATCGCCTTCATCTACGCCCCGGCGCCGGGCAAGCTCCCAGGTTTGCGTGTCGAAAGCGACCCGCTGGACGACAGCAGCGACCCGAGCCGGGCGATAACCATCGACGGCGTGCGGGCGCTGGAGCGCGCGGTGTTGGAGACCAGCGGGATCGACGGACTGGTGCTGCGCTACGGCTTTCTCTACGGCCCCGGCACCTGGAGCGACATGTCGCCGAAGCCGCCGGCGATCCATGTCGATGCGGCGGCGCAGGCGGCCGTGCAGGCGGTGCGTCGTGGCGCGCCCGGCCTCTACAACATCGCCGAGGACGACGGGGTTGTGTCGAGCGAGAAGGCGAAGCGCGCTTTCGGCTTCGACGCGGCCTTCCGCCTCATGCCTTGAACGGCTTGCTGAGATAGCGCGAGCCTTTCAGCCCGAACCGCCACGGCTTCTCGACCGCCTTGGTGATGCCGATGCGCGGCCCGGTGACGATCTCCGGTGTGTCGCTGCGCGCCCGCAATACGAAGGGCGGGCGATCCAGCGGCAAGCCGTTCTGGGCGACCGTGACATTCATGGCCGCGCACAGCCGCCCCGGACCGGCACAGAGCAGGCGCGGATCGTCGATGCCGTCGCGCCGCTTGTGCATCGCCGAAAGCCCGTCCAGCGGCTCGATTGCCCGGATCAGGACGGCCGCCGCCGAGCCGGCCTTCTCGCAGACGAAGTTCAGGCACCAGTGCAGGCCATAGGAACGGTACACGTAAGCGCGTCCCGGCGGGCCGAACATCACCGCCGTGCGCGGGGTGAGGCCGCGGTAGCTGTGCGCGGCCGGCTCGGTCTGATGGTACGCCTCCACCTCGACAATGCGCCCGCCGATACCGTTAACCAGCAGCGTCGCGCCGATCAGCTCGGGCGCGACGGTCAGCACCGGCCGGTCGAAGAAATGGCGGGTCAGTTTTGCAGTTGCGGGCATGATGTGATGCGGGAGGATTTTGCGTATCGGCCTTTGGCCGATCTGTGTCTGGCCGGCAACAGGTGGCGAACAATTAACGCGCGAACCGTATCAGTGGTGGCACGCGCCGCGATTTGGCCACACGGTTCCCGGACACCAAAACAGTCCTCGGAACGAAGGCTTGCGGTGCGAGCCAACGTGGTCGGGGATGGGGGTAAGCCGAACCCCGCTGCGGACGGCGCATAGGGTCGGGGGGCCCTGACGAGTACCATGGACGCGAAGACCGATCTGAAATCCAAGCTGCCCAGCCGCCGTGTCACCGAGGGGCCCGAGCGCGCCCCACACCGGTCCTACTACTATGCGATGGGCCTGACCAAGGAGCAGATCCATCAGCCGTTCGTCGGCGTCGCTTCCTGCTGGAACGAAGCCGCGCCCTGCAACATCGCGCTGATGCGCCAGGCCCAGGCCGCCAAGAAGGGCGTCGCCGCCGCCGGTGGTACGCCGCGCGAATTCTGTACCATCACTGTAACCGACGGCATCGCCATGGGCCATGCCGGCATGCGCGCGTCGCTTCCCTCGCGCGAGGCGATTGCCGACACGGTCGAACTGACCATGCGCGGTCACGCCTATGACGCGCTGATCGGAATCGCGGGCTGCGACAAGTCGCTGCCCGGCATGATGATGGCGATGTGCCGTCTGAACGTGCCGTCGGTCTTCATCTATGGCGGCTCCATCCTGCCCGGAAAATTCCGTGGCCAGACCGTGACCGTGCAGGACATGTTCGAAGCCGTCGGCAAGCATTCGGTCGGCGAAATGTCGGACGAGGACCTCGACGAAATCGAGCAGGTCGCGTGTCCGTCCGCCGGCGCTTGCGGCGCGCAGTTCACCGCGAACACGATGGCAACCGTCTCCGAAGCGATCGGTCTCGCGCTGCCGTATTCGGCCGGCGCGCCTGCGCCTTACGAAATCCGCGACAAGTTCTGCATGACCGCCGGCGAGAAGATCATGGAGCTGATCAAGACCGGCATCCGCCCGCGCGACATCGTCACCCGCAAGGCGCTGGAAAACGCGGCTGCGACCGTGGCGGCGTCCGGCGGCTCGACCAACGCGGCGCTGCATCTGCCGGCGATCGCGCATGAATGCGGCATCGAGTTCACCCTGTTCGACGTCGCCGAAATCTTCAAAAAGACACCGTATATCGCAGATTTGAAACCGGGCGGCCGTTATGTCGCCAAGGATATGTTCGAGGTTGGCGGCATCCCGTTGCTGATGAAGACGCTCCTCGACCACGGTTTCCTGCACGGCGACTGCATCACGGTCACCGGGCGGACGATCGCGGAGAACTTGGCCAAAGTGAAGTGGAACGACAAACAGGACGTCGTTCTGCCGGCCAACCGGCCGCTGTCGCCGACTGGCGGCGTCGTCGGTCTCAAAGGCAATCTCGCGCCGGACGGCGCGATCGTGAAGGTTGCCGGCATGCCGAAGGAACGTCTCAAATTCACCGGTCCGGCGCGCTGCTTCGATGGCGAAGAGGCGTGCTTCGATGCGGTCAAGAACAAGAAATACAAAGAGGGCGATGTTCTCGTCATCCGCTACGAGGGACCGCGCGGCGGTCCCGGCATGCGGGAAATGCTCTCCACCACGGCGGCGCTCTACGGCCAAGGCATGGGCAACAGCGTGGCGCTGATCACCGACGGCCGGTTCTCCGGTGCGACGCGTGGCTTCTGCGTCGGCCATGTCGGACCGGAAGCGGCGGTCGGCGGTCCGATCGCGCTCATCAAGGATGGCGATATCATCGAGCTCGACGGCGAGAACGGCACGCTGAACGTGCGTTTGTCGGACGAGGAACTCGCCCGCCGCAAGAAGGACTGGAAGCCGCGTGAAAATCATGCCGGCTCCGGTTACCTCTGGAAATATTCGCAGCAGGTCGGCCCGGCCGTGTCCGGCGCCGTGACGCATCCCGGTGCCGCCAAGGAGAAGGTCTCCTATGCGGACGAGTGAGCGCATCCGACTGGTGGCGGTTGTGGCGGTCGGCCTGATGTTCGGGCCGGTCGTTGGGGCCATGCCGGCTCTGGCGTTCGACGGCAACCAGCCGTCGGACAGCGCCATTCCGTCGCCGATGGAAGCGTTCCGCTACGGCGCCGCCGCGCTCAAGACCGACAAGGCCAAGGCGGTGACCTCGCTCGAATACGCCGCCGAGAAGGGCCACCCCATGGCCCAGTGGAAACTCGGCCGCATGTATGCCGAAGGCGACGGCGTGCCGCAGGACGATCTGCGCGCGTTCGACTATTTCAGCCGGATTGCCAACGCCCACGCCGACGACAGCCCCGGCACGCCGCAGGCGCGGTTTGTCGCCAATGCGTTCGTCGCGCTCGGCCACTATTATCTCGATGGCATCCCGAAGACGCGGGTGAAGGCCGATGCCGCGCGGGCACGGCAGATGTTCGCCTATGCCGCGACCTATTTCGGCGACGCCGAGGCGCAGTTCAATCTGGCGCGGCTCTATCTCGAGGGGAACGGCGCGCCCAAGGACGTGCGTCAGGCGGCTCGCTGGTTCAACGCCGCGGCCCACAAGGGCCAGTATCAGGCGCAGGCGCAGCTCGGCGCCATGCTGTTCGCCGGTGAGGGCGTGCCACGGCAATCGGCGCGCGGACTGATGTGGCTTACGCTCGCCAAAGACAGCGCGCCGGCTGGCGAGGTCTGGGTCGGTAAGCTCTACGACAGCGCGTTCGCGCAGGCGACCGACGACGAGCGTTCGCTGGCCTTGCTGTATCTCGAGCGCTGGCTGCAGACCCGCCGCGACTGATCAGATCTAGTTCCGAAGCTCGATCCAGGCCGGGACGTGGTCCGACGGCTTCTCCCAGGCGCGGACATGCTTGTCGACGCCGGCGGCCACCAGACGGTCCGCGGCCTGCGCCGAGACCAGCAGGTGGTCGATCCGGATGCCGTTGTTCTTCTGCCAGGCGCCGGCCTGATAGTCCCAAAACGTGTAGAGATCGCTGGCGTCGCTCACCGCGCGAAGCGCGTCGGTCAGGCCGAGATTGATCAGCGCCTGAAAACGCGCGCGGGTTTGCGGCAGAAACAGCGCATCGTTGACCCAGGCAGCCGGATTTTTTGCGTCGGCGGCGGTCGGAATGACGTTGTAGTCGCCCGCGAGAACCAGAGGTTCTTCCAGCTTCAGTCGTTCAAGTGAAAAAGCAATAAGTCTATCGATCCATTTGAGTTTATAGGGATATTTCTCAGTATCGGGCGGATTTCCGTTGGGTAGATACAGGCTCACAACCCGCACCGCGCCGGACGGTCCAGCAACCACCGCCTCCAGGAACCGCGCCTGCACATCGTCGTCGTCGCCGATCAGGCCGCGGCTCACGTCCTCCAATGGCAGCTTGGACAGGAGCGCGACGCCGTTGAACGTTTTCTGGCCATGGACCGCCACGTTGTAGCCCAGCGCCTCGATCGGCTCGCGCGGGAACGCGTCGTCCATGCATTTGATTTCCTGGAGGCAGACAACGTCCGGCTGGCGTTCCTTGAGCCAGGCGGTGAGGCCCTCCAGCCGCTGACGGACGGAATTGACGTTCCAGGTGGCGATCAGCACGAAACGGCCTCGTTCGTTGATGGCCTCGGAGGCCGCAGGTTTTGGCCGCGGTGCGCGTTCAATGCGAAAAGCGCACGTTTACCAGCGGCGGCGGGACGATGCATTTCCGGCACGATATATGCTAGAAATGCGATGATCACGGTGCCGAGAAGCAGGAATCACAAATAATTCGGCAAACAGAGGGAGCGTTCCGGCAGGGGCTCGGCCGGGACAGATAAAATCGCAGATGCGCAAGACCGTTTGGTTGATCGCGGCCGCGGCCGTCGTTGGCGCCGGGGGATACTATTTTTTCCGTGGCGGCGGAGTCGACGGTGCCGTTGCCCAATCGCCCGCGGCGCGGGCTGTCGCCATTGAAACGGCACCGTCGGTCCAGAAGAAGGTTCCGGTGCGGATCGAGGCGCTCGGAACGGTGACGCCGATCGCCAGCGTGGCGATCAAGTCGCGCCTCGAAACCGAGATCGTCGGCGTGCATTTCGCGGACGGCGCGCGGGTGCAGCAGGGCGATTTGCTGTTCACCCTCGACAGCCGCACGCTCGAGGCGCAGATCGCACAAGCCGAGGGCGCTATCGCCCGCGACAAGGCGCAACTCGCTGGCGCCGAGCGCGACGTCAACCGTTATACCGATCTGGTCGCCAAGAGCGCCACGCCGGTCACCAATCTCGATAACGCCAAGACCCAGGCCGACATCTTTCGTGCCGCGATCGTGTCCGACACGGCGCTGCTCAACAATCTCAAGGTCCAACTGAGCTACTGCACGATCCGCGCGTCGATCACGGGGCGGATCAGTGCCGCCAGCGTCAAGGTCGGCAATTTCGTGCGCCCGGCGGATACCGCGGCGCTCGCCGTCATCAACCAGATCGCGCCGGTCTATGTGACGTTCCCGGTGCCGCAGATCCGGTTGCCGGATATCCGCAAGGCGGTGGCGGCGGAAACCGCGACGGTGGAGGCGGTTGTGCAGGGCGAGAGCCGGCACGCTCAGGGCCAGGTCACCATGATCGAGAACACCGTCGATCCGGCGACCGGCATGGCGACGGTGCGCGCCACCATGGAAAACGCCGAGGAAGTCCTGTGGCCCGGTAGCTTGGTTCGGGTCTCGATGAATATCCGCGAGGAGCCGGCAGTGACTGTGCCGACGACGGCGATCCAGACCAGCCAGTCGGGCAACTACGTATATGTCGTCAAGGATGGCATCGCGCGGGTCCAGCCGGTCGTGGTGGAGCGCAACTTCGAGAAGGACGCGGTGATCACCTCCGGGTTGACCGGCGGCGAGACCGTCGTGACCAACGGCCATCTCCAACTGACCGACGGCGCGCGCGTCGTGGTGCGGACACCCAAAGCGGGCGCCTGACATGAACATCTCAGAGAGCTGTATCCGGCGCCCGGTGATGACGACGCTCATCACGGCGTCGCTGATCGTGTTTGGCCTGTTTGCCTACCGGCTGCTCGCCGTGTCGGCGCTGCCGGCGGTGGATTTCCCGACGATCTCGATCACCGCGACGCTGCCGGGCGCGAGCCCGGAGACCATGGCGGCCTCGGTCGCGGCGCCGATCGAGCGCCAGCTCTCGACCATTGCCGGCATCAGCGCACTGACTTCGGCGTCGTCGCTCGGCACGTCGGTCATCACCATCCAGTTCGATCTCGGTCGCAACATCGACGGCGCGGCGCTCGACGTGCAAACGGCGCTGACGGTGGCCGCCAGACGTCTGCCGATCGAAATGACGACGCCGCCGTTCTTCCGGAAGGTCAATCCCGGCGACTTTCCGATCATGTTCATCAGCCTGAATTCGCCGACCTTGCCGATGTCGAAGGTCGACGAATACGGGCAGATCGTGCTGGCGCAGCAGATCTCGCAACTGCCGGGCGTGGCGCAGGTGCTGGTCTACGGCAGCCAGAAATTCGCGGTGCGCGTGCAGGCCGATCCGGCCGCGGCGGCGGCGCGCAACATCTCGCTCGACGACATCAAGAACGTTCTCGCCAAGACCAACTCCAACACCCCGGTCGGCACCATCCCCGGCGCCGAGCGCAACATCACGCTGACTGCCTCCGGCGCGATCTCGCATGCGGAGGATTACCGCCGCATCACCATCGCCTACCGCAACGGCGCGCCGGTGCGGCTCGAGGATGTGGCGCGGGTGATCGACAGCGTCGAGAACGACAAGATCGCCAGCTACTTCAACGACAACCGTGCCGTCGTGCTGGCGGTGCAGCGGCAGCCCGACGCCAACACGGTCGCGGTCGTCGATTCCGTCAAGGAGCGCATTCCGTCCTATCGCGCGCAGATTCCGGCGTCCATCAACATGCAGGTGTTGATGGATCGTTCGGTGTCGATCCGCGAATCCGTGGTCGACGTGCAGGAGACGCTGGCGATCGCCATCGCGCTCGTCATCATGGTGATCTTCCTGTTCCTGCGCTCGGTCTCGGCGACCATCATTCCGTCGCTGGCGGTGCCGATCTCGCTGATCGCTACCTGCGCGTTCATGTACGCATTCAATTTCTCCATCAACAACATGACGCTGCTGGCTTTGACGCTGTCGGTCGGCTTCGTGGTCGATGACGCGATCGTCATGCTGGAGAACATCGTCCGCCATATTGAGGGCGGGATGCGGCCGTTCGAGGCGGCGCTGAAGGGTTCACGCGAGATTGGTTTCACCATTGTCTCGATCACCTTCTCGCTGATCGCGGTGTTCATCCCGGTGCTGCTGATGGGTGGCATGGTCGGTCGCGTGTTCCGCGAATTCGCGGTGACCATCGCCATGGCGATCGTCATTTCCGGATTCGTGTCGCTGACCCTGACGCCGATGCTGTGCGCGCGCGTGCTGCGCGGTCATCACGGCGAGGAAAAGCAGAACATCGTGCTGCGCACGTTCGAGCGCATGTTCAATGTGTGGCTGCGCGGCTATGAGCTCTCGCTCGACTGGGTGCTCAAGCACAAGTCGGTGATGCTCGCCGTCACCTTCGCCACCATGGTCGGCACGGTGGCGCTCTACATCGCCATCCCGAAAGGGTTCTTTCCGGTCGAAGATACCGGCTTCATCTCCGCGACGGTCGAAGGGCCGGCCGATATTTCGTTCCAGGCGATGCGGGTGCGGCAACAGGAGATCGCCGCGATCGTGCGCGCCGACAAAGCGGTCGATTACGTCAACTCGACCATTGGCGTCGGTGGTCCGAACACGACCAACAATACCGGCCGGCTGTTCGTCGCGCTGAAACCGAAGAAGGAGCGCGGCGAAAGCCCGACCGAGGTGATCAATCGCCTGCGCGCTGAAACCGGCAAGGTGATCGGCATGCGGACCTATTTCCGCATGATCCAGAACATCAATCTCGGCGGCCGCATCACCAAGGGCGAATACCAGTATACGATGCAGTCGACCGACACCGACGCGCTGTACAAGACGTCGGACGAGATGCTGCACAAGATCTCGGAACTGTCGTTCCTGCGCGACGTCAACAGCGATCTCTACATCAAGAATCCGCAGGTTTCGATCGAGATCGACCGCGAGAAGGCGGCGGTCTACGGCATCTCCGTCGATCAGATCCGGCAGGAGCTGTATAACGCTTACGGCTCGCGTCAGGTCGGCACCATCTATACGCCGATCAACGACTACCAGATCATTCTCGAACTGCGGCCCGACTTCCAGCTCGACGCCAGCGGTCTGTCGAAAATCTATCTCAAGACCAACGTCACCAATTCATCGACCGCGGTGGGCGCAGGCGTGACCGGCAACGGTATCCCGAGCGGCCAATCGATCCCGCTGAGTGCGGTGACGAAGCTCGTCAACACCGTCGGTCCGCTGCAGGTCAACCATCAGGGCCAGCAGCCGGCGGTGACGATCTCGTTCAACCTCGCGCCCGGCGCGTCGCTCGGTCAGGCGGTCGACGCGATCAAGAATCTCGAACGGACGTCGAACCTGCCGATCACCATCACCACCGGATTCCAGGGCAATGCCCAGGTGTTCCAGGAGTCGCTGCAAGGGCAGGGTATCCTGGTGTTGGCGGCCATTTTCGCCGCGTTCGTGGTGCTCGGCATCCTCTATGAGAGCTTTATCCATCCGATCACCATCATTTCCGGCCTGCCGTCGGCCGGCATCGGCGCGCTGCTGACGCTGCTCGCGTTCCGCATGGACCTGTCGGTGATCGCGATGATCGGCATCGTCATGCTGGTCGGTATCGTCAAGAAGAATGCGATCATGATGATCGACTTCGCGCTGGAGCGGCGTCAGGTCGGACTGTCCGCCGAAGCGGCGATCCGCGAGGCGTGCCTGCTGCGCTTCCGGCCGATCATGATGACGACCTTCGCGGCGATCTTCGGCGCCCTGCCGATCGCGCTTGGCACCGGCGCGGGTGCGGAGTTGCGCCAGCCGCTCGGCGTCGCGGTGGTCGGCGGCCTCTGCCTGTCGCAGCTGCTGACGCTCTACATCACGCCGGTGGTCTATCTCTATCTCGACCGCGTCGACCGGATGCTCAAGCGGCGGCTGGAGCCGCAGCTTCAGGAGATCGCACCGGACGGACAGCCGACGGCCGTCGCCGCGGAATAACGGCACACGGCTCAACGGGACACATGCCGCGCCTTCCGCGGCGTGAGGTTTGCCCCGATGCGGTGCGGCCGATTTCGGGCTTAGAGCGAGAAGCTGGTACCGCAGCCGCAGGATGCGGTGGCGTTCGGATTGTGAATCTTGAACGACGCGCCGATCAGGTCGTCAACGAAATCGATCTCGGACCCGGCGAGATAGGTCACCGACACCGGGTCGATCAGCACCACCGCCTTGTCGCGGGTGAGGACCAGATCGTCCTCGGCGCGCGCCTGTTCGACGTCGAACCGGTACTGGAAGCCGGAGCAGCCACCACCTTCGACACTGACCCGCAGCATCGCGCCGGCCGGCTCGCCCGAGAGAATCTCGCCGATGCGGCGTGCCGCGCGTTCGCTGACTGTGACCGTTTCCGTCATTGCCTTAGTCCATAAGGGGCCCTTGGCAGGCCCGCATCCCGATAGTTAAGTCGTGTTTGCCGCGAGTCAACGCGACGTCCGTACGCAAATCCGTGCGACAGGATTTGTGCGACCCCCTGAGGCGACTATCTGCCATGGCAATCCAGGCCGGCCGAGACCGGGCGATATACGCCAGTCATCCCGAGGAGAGCAGGGGCCGCCTGTTCGCCGAGCCGCCCAGCGCCACCCGTAACGTGTTTCGTCGCGATTGCGACCGCATCATTCACTCGACCGCATTCCGGCGGCTCAAGCACAAGACCCAGGTGTTCGTGTTCCATGAGGGCGATCACTACCGGACCCGGCTGACGCATACGCTGGAGGTCGCGCAGGTGGCGCGGTCCTTGGCACGGGCGCTCGGGCTCGACGAGGATCTGGCGGAGTGTCTGGCACTGTCGCACGATCTCGGCCACCCGCCGTTCGGTCATCCGGGCGAGCGGGCCCTGGCGTTCTGCATGACCGACTACGGCGGCTTCGAACACAATTCGCAGGCGCTGCGCATTGTCGTCTCGCTCGAACACCGTTATCCGGATTTCGACGGGCTCAATCTCACCTGGGAAACGCTGGAAGGGCTGGTCAAGCACAACGGTCCACTGACCGACAGCTTCGGCGCGCCGATCGGCCGTTACAGCGACGAGGGCGTTCCCGATGTCATCCTCGACTATGATCGCGTCCAGCCGCTCGAACTGTGGAGCTTCGCCAGCCTGGAGGCGCAGGTCGCGGCCATCGCCGACGATATCGCTTACGATGCGCACGACATCGACGACGGGCTGCGCGCCGGCATGTTTACCGTGGACGATATCGCCAGCGTGCCGGTGATCGGCAACCTGCTGGCCGAGATCGATGGACGGCATCCGGGTCTCGACCACGGCCGCCGGGTGCATGAACTGGTGCGGCTGTTGATGACGCGGATGATCGAGGACGTGATGGCCGAGACCGAGCGGCGTGTCGCGGTGCTGGCGCCCACGTCGGCCGCGGCGATCCGGGCGGCGCGGTCGGCCTGCGCGGTGTTCTCGCCGGCGATGAACGCGGCAGACAGGGGCATCAAGGGATTCCTTTATCCGCGCATGTATCGCCATCCGCGGATGCAGCGCATCACCGGCGACGCCGAGGCGGTGGTGCGCGATCTGTTCGATTACTACTGGAAACACCCCTCGGTGCTGCCGGACGAATGGGCGGACCTGCCGCGCGAGGAGGCCGCGCGGGGCCGTCACATCGCCAATTTCATCGCCGGCATGACCGACCGTTTCGCGCTGATCGAGCACGCGCGGTTTTTTGACTCGACCCCGGATTTGCGATAGGCCGCGCGACGAAATTCCCGAACAAGCCCAATTAGTTACCGAACCGATAAACGATCAGATATGGCGACATCCGCAAATCAGCAGCAGTTTGCCCATCTCTTCGCGCATGTGCTCGCGCGTGTTCACGCGGCCGCTGATGCGCTGATCGCCGGCAAGGTTCTGCCGGCCGGCATCGATCTCTCGCGCATCGTTGTCGAGCCGCCGCGCGACGCAACGCATGGCGACATGGCGACCAATGCGGCGATGGTGCTGGCGAAGGAGGCGGGCGCGAAGCCGCGCGATCTGGCAGAGGCGTTCGCTGACAGGCTGCGCGCCGAACCGCTGGTCGAGAAGGTCGACGTCGCCGGTCCTGGGTTCCTCAACCTGACGCTCAAGCCGGCGGTCTGGGCCGATGTGCTGCGTTCCGTGCTCGATCAGGGCGCGGGCTATGGCCGCAGCGGCATCGGCCGGGATGCTGCGGTGAATGTCGAATATGTGTCGGCGAATCCGACCGGACCCATGCACGTCGGCCATTGCCGCGGTGCCGTGTTCGGCGACGCGCTGGCAACGCTGCTGGCGTTCGCCGGTTTTGCCGTAACGCGCGAATATTACATCAACGACGCCGGCGCGCAGGTCGATGTGCTCGCGCGCTCGGCCTATCTGCGTTACCGCGAGGCGCTCGGCGAAAACATCGGCGAGATTCCTGACGGCCTTTATCCGGGCGATTATCTCAAACCGGTGGGCGAGGCGCTCGCCGCCGAATATGGCGATCGTTTCAAGGGCCGGCCGGAAATCGAATGGCTGGCGCCGGTGCGCGCCAAGGCCATTGCCATGATGATGGACCAGATCCGCGGTGATCTCGCCGCGCTCAACGTCCGTCATGACGTGTTCTTCTCCGAACGCTCGCTGGTATCCGGCGCCGATGATGCGGTCGGCCGCACCATCGATGCGCTGCGTGCCGATGGGCTCGTTTATCAGGGTCGCCTCCCGCCGCCGAAGGGCGCACCGGTCGAGGATTGGGAAGACCGCGAGCAGACGCTGTTCCGTTCGACGCAGTTCGGTGACGATGTCGATCGCCCACTGATGAAGTCGGACGGCGGCTATACCTACTTCGCCTCCGACATCGCCTATCACAAGTCGAAGTTCGACCGTGGCTTCACCGACATGATCGACGTCTGGGGCGCGGATCACGGTGGCTACATCAAGCGCATGCAGGCGGCGGTCAGCGCGGTGAGCGGAGGCAAGGCCGCGCTCGACGTGAAGATCGTGCAGCTCGTCAAGCTCTCGCGCGGCGGCGTGCCGGTGAAGATGTCGAAGCGTGCCGGCGAGTTCGTGACGCTGCGCGAGGTGGTCGACGAGGTCGGCCGCGACGCGGTGCGCTTCATGATGCTCTATCGCAAGAACGACGCGACGCTCGACTTCGATCTGGCGAAGGTGATCGAACAGTCGCGCGACAATGCGGTGTTCTATGTCCAGTACGCGCACGCGCGCGGGGTGTCGGTCTTCCGTAACGCCGCGGAGCAGATGCCGGATCTGGCAATCCCGGCGGCGGGTACAGGGCGGGCCGCCTGGCTTGCCGGTGCGCCGCTCGCGCGGCTCTCCGATGAAGGGGAACTCGCGATCCTCAGGCGGCTGGCGCTTTATCCGCGGTTGGTGGAATCCGCCGCACTGGCGCACGAGCCGCACCGGGTGGCGTTCTATCTTTATGATCTGGCGAGCGAGTTCCACGCCCAATGGACGCGCGGAAAAGACTTGCCTCATTTACGCTTCATTATCCAGAATGATCCAGAACTGACCAAAGCGCGTCTCGCCATGGTCGAGGGGATTGTCACGGTGCTGGCGTCGGGGCTGGGCCTTTTGGGCGTAGGCGCACCGGACGAAATGCGGTAGCCGCCATTGTCGGCGCAGTTGCGCGCCGCGGCATACCAGAAACTGGGGCTTCGATGGCCGACCATCAGAATTCGGGGCGTTTCCCCAACGATTTCTCGCGTGGCGTAAGCTCGGGGACGCCGGCACCGCACAGCAACGATCCGTTGGCTGAGCTGGCGCGGCTGATCGGCCAGAACGATCCCTTTGCCGAATATGGCCGCCAGCAGCAGGCCCGTCAGGGCGTGGCCGCTCCCGTCGAGCCTGTCGCCGCGCTCCCGTCCTATCCCAACAATCCGATGCCAGAGGCTTACAGCCCGCCGCAGCGTTACGACGCGCCGCAGCCGCAGGCCGCGGCGGCTTACGGTCAGCCCGCGGCGCCGGTGGAGTATCCGGCCGACAGGTCATACAGCTACGCGCAGGCGCACGGCTATCCGGCCGGATTGGTGCCGCCGGAAGTCGATCGCCATTTGCCCGAACTGCTCGGCAACGATCAGCAGCAGTACTACACGGACGACCCGGAGGCCGAAGCGGTCGCCGAACGCGAAGTCGCGTCGCGCCGTCGCAAGGTCATGATCGGCGCCGCCGCGCTGGTGCTGGTGATCCTCGGCATCAGCGGCGCGGTCGCTTATCGCGTGACGCTGGCAACCTATGGGTCGTCGCCGCCGCCGGTGATCAAGGCCGATACCGCGCCGAGCAAGGTCATGGCGGCGCAACGCGACAGCAACAACGGCAAGCCGATCCAGGATAGGCTCGGCAACAATCCGTCCGGCGAGCGAATGGTGTCGCGCGAGGAGCAGCCGGTCGATATCAAGCCGGCGCCCCGTGTGGTGCTGCCGCAGGCTGGAGCCGCTCAACCTGTCGCCGGCGAGGCGACGACGACGGCGCGTGGTGGCGCGGAACCGAAGAAGATCCGTACCGTCTCGATCCGGCCTGACAACGCGGTCGAGCAGCCGCAGGCTGCCGCGCCGGCGCAGATGCCGGGCCCCGCCACACCGACGCGGGTAGCGAGTGTCGCCAACGTTCCGGCCGTTCCAGCTCCGGCTCCCATCGCGGCCCAGCCGCGGCCCGTCGCGCCGCCGAGCGTTCCCGTCGCGCACCCGCAATCGCGGGGCCCGCTGTCGCTGTCGCCCGACGCGCAGCCGGCCGCGCCGGCCCCGACCCGGACGGCCTCGGTGCCGCCGCCGCGCGCGGCAGCGCCCGTGGCTGGATCGGGGGCATTCGTGCAGCTGTCCTCGCAGCGCAGTGAGGCCGACGCCCAGGCGGCTTTCCGGTCCCTGCAGGGCAAATATCCGTCCGTCCTCGGCAACCGCGCCTTGACGGTGCATCGGGCCGATCTCGGCGCGAAGGGCATCTACTACCGGGCCATGGTGGGGCCGCTGGCCAGCGCCGAGGCGGTGGAACTTTGCACCAGCCTGAAATCCGCGGGCGGCTCCTGCATCATCCAGAAGAACTGATCCGCCGAGTTTCTGCCCAAGAGCCGCCGGCACGCAGCACTGAACAACTCTTGCTGCCGCCTTGACCCTGTCCGGAGGCGCGCGTTAATCGCGCCCTATGGCGTCCCGCGCATTCATTACTGGTCTGTCCGGCGTGACGCTCACCTCCGACGAGCGGGCGTTTCTGCGCGAGACCCAGCCGTGGGGGCTGATACTTTTCAAGCGAAACATTGAAAATCCAGCACAGGTTTTTGAACTAACAAAGGATTTTCGCTCTGTTGTCGGCTGGAATGCGCCGATCCTGATCGATCAGGAAGGCGGCCGTGTACAGCGGCTCGGTCCACCGCACTGGCCGGTCTATCCGCCGGGAGCAGCCTATGCGGCGCTTTATACGCGGGACCAGCGTCTCGGGCGGGAAGCCGCCCGGCTCGGTGCACGGTTGATCGCCGCGGATCTGCGGGCCGTCGGCATCGACGTCGACTGCCTGCCGCTCGCCGACGTTCCCGTGGACGAAGCCGATCCGATCATTGGCGACCGCGCCTATGGCCGGACCCCGGAGCAGGTGGCGGCGCTCGCCGGCGAGGTCGCGGCGGGATTGCTGGCCGGCGGCGTGCTGCCGGTGCTCAAGCACGTGCCGGGCCACGGCCGCGCCACGGCCGACAGCCATCTCAAATTGCCGGTGGTGGATGTGGCGCGCGCTACGTTGAGCGCCAGCGATTTCGCGGCGTTCCGGCCTCTCAACGACCTGCCGCTCGGCATGACCGCACATGTTGTGTTTAGCGCGATTGATCCTGCTTCACCGGCCACGACTTCCGCCACAATGGTGAGCGAAGTGATTCGCGGCGAGATCGGATTCCAGGGTCTGCTGATGAGCGACGATGTGTCGATGGGAGCGTTGTCGGGGTCGATCGCGGAGCGCAGCCGCGCTGCGATCGCGGCCGGCTGCGACGTCGTTCTGCATTGCAACGGCAAGCTCGATGAAATGCGCGATGTCGCCTCCGCCGCGCCGCTGCTCGCAGGCCGCGCGCTGGAGCGGGCCGATGCGGCGCTGATGCAGCGACGGACTCCGGAGCCGATCGATCTCGATGCGGCCCGCCGTCGGTTCGCGGCGCTGCTTGCGGGCGAGGCACCAGGATTGCAGGCAGGATTACAGGCATGAGTGGCGTTGAAATCTCGGCAGCGTTTGAAACCGAGGCGGAGATCGGCGACCGCGCCACCAATGAGCCGGCGCTGGTGGTCGACGTCGAGGGCTTTGAAGGTCCGCTCGACTTGCTGCTCACGCTGGCGCGGCAGCAGAAGGTCGATCTCGCCAAGATTTCGATCCTCGCGCTTGCCGACCAGTATCTGACCTTCGTCGAAGCGGCGCGGCACATGCGCATCGAGCTTGCCGCCGACTATCTGGTGATGGCGGCCTGGCTCGCCTATCTCAAGTCGCGCCTGCTGCTGCCCGACGCCGCGCCGGAAGGCGCGATGACCGCCGAGGATATGGCCAACGCGCTGGCGTATCGGCTGCGTCGCCTGGAGGCATTCCGCGAAGTCGCCAAGCAGTTGATGGACCGGCCGCAACTCGATCGCGATGTGTTCTCGCGCGGCGACCCGGAGCCGATCGCCGAAGTGCGGCAGGCGCAGTGGAGCGCGACGCTTTACGATCTGCTCACCGCCTACAGCGCGCAGCGCCAGCAGAAGGCGCTCGGCCAGGTGCGGTTCGCCAAGCGCAATGTCTGGTCGCTCGCCGAAGCGCGCGAGGTGCTGGAGCGGCTCGTCGGCGTCGCCGACGACTGGACCCGGCTCGACGAATATCTGATCAAATATGTGGTCGAACCGTCGGTCGCGGCGACGGTGTTCGCGTCGAGCTTTGTCTCCGCGCTCGAACTGGTGCGCGAAGGCGTCGCCGAGATTCATCAGACACAGGCGTTCACGCCGATCTATGTGCGTAAGCGCGAGAAGGGGGCTGGTGCGTTCCCGACTTATGGCGCTACCAATGACGCGCGCGATACGAAGGGGGGCCACTGATGCCACGGCTGGCCAAGAAACTGGTGCTTGTCGAAAACGAGAACGAACAAGAAGGACACGCCGTTGCTGACGAGCAGGTGACGTCCGTGGTGCACGCGGTGTCGCGCGAGGACGTGGTCGCTGAAGAGGCGATTGCCGAAGAGGCTGTCGCCGAGGATGCTGTCGTTGAGAGCGCCGATGAGGCGCAGGACGAAACCGGCCGCGAGGACGAGACGGCGCAGGACGATGACAGCGACGACGATGACGACGACGACGATGATGATTCCGACGACGATGATGAAGATGACGAAGAGGAAGACGACGACGAAGACGACGAAGACGAAGAGGTGACCGAGTCCGAGGCCGCTGGTGTCGATGAGAACACCGACGATGCGGAGACGCGCACCATCGCTGTCAGCGTCGTGGCGGTCAGCGCGGTTGCTGCATCGGCCGGCGAGACAGGGCGTGAGCAGGGGTCGTCGGACGGCACGGCGGATGACGATGCGTCAACCACGCCGGCGCAGCGGCCCGACGAATTCCGTCTGCTGGAGGCTTTGTTGTTCGCCAGCAAGGAGCCGCTCGACGAGGCAACGCTGGCGAAGCGGCTGCCGCAGGGTGCCGATGTGCGCGCATCGCTGCGCGCCTTGCAACTCGAATATGCGCCGCGCGGCGTCAATCTCGTGCGCATCGGCCGCAAATGGACGTTCCGTACCGCTGGCGATCTCGCCTGGTTGTTGACCAAGAACGTCGTGCAGACGCGCAAGCTGTCGCGCGCGGCGATCGAGACGCTGGCGATCATCGCCTATCATCAACCGGTGACCCGCGCCGAGGTCGAGGAAATCCGTGGCGTCGCGGCCGCCAAGGGCACCCTGGACGTGCTGCTGGAGACCGGCTGGATCCGCCCGCGTGGCCGCCGCAAGGTTCCGGGCCGGCCGATCACCTACGGCACGTCGGAGGTGTTCCTGTCGCATTTCGGACTGGAGCAGATCGACGATCTGCCGGGTCTCGATGAATTGAAGGGCGCGGGGCTGCTCGACGGCCGGATTCCACCGGGCTTCGCCATACCGGTGCCGTCCGACGACTCGACGCTGCGGGACGACGAAGACCCGCTCGAACCGGGCGATTTGCTCGATCTGGGTCTCGCTCCGCCGCCGGAGCGGACCGAAACCGACTGATCGGGCCATCCGCTGACGGGTTCCGGACCGGGCCGAGAAGACGTTGCGGCCCTCCATGCGTCGTTCGGCGTAGTCCGTAAGTCCTTGTTTTTGCCGTGTCCGGAGCCTAGTTTCGCGGGGAAACAACAGCTGGCGCTGCATCGCAGGTGCCGGCCGCGCCCGTGAACCGGGCGCGCTTGGTGGCGCGGCCGTCGGGGCGCGTTTTGGAGGACGTTCTATGGGTTCGATGAGTATCTGGCACTGGATCGTGGTGATCGCCGTGGTTCTGCTGCTGTTCGGGCGCAACAAGATTTCCGACCTGATGGGCGATGTCGCGCAGGGCATCAAGGCCTTCAAGAAGGGCATGGCCGACGACGACAAGACCGCCGACGCCAAGTCCGACGGCATGAAGACCATCGACAGCAAGCCGGACGGTACGCCGGGCGACCCGCTCAAGCAGCATGCCCAGACCGAGCGGAAGTTCGAGGGTTCGGCGACCTGAGGACGGTCGCGGCCCGCGGCGTGCAAGGTGGCGTGTTGAGGGAAGACATGAGGGGCGCAGACCGCGAGGCGGTGGCGCCCCTTTGAAGTTTCCCGTGCAGCCTGCCGAGGTTTTTGGAGTTTGACGGCGCATGTTCGACGTCGGCTGGAGTGAGATGGTGGTGATCGGGGTGGTCGCGTTGATCGCGATCGGCCCGAAGGAATTGCCCGGCGTGCTGCGCTCGATCGGCCAGTGGGCCGGCAAGATCCGCCGCATGGCGTCGGAATTTCAGGGCCAGTTCCAGGAGGCGATGCGCGAGGCCGAGATGGCCGACGTGAAGAAGCAGGTCGATCAGATCAGCAGCACCGTCTCCGACTACAAGAATTTCGATCCGCTGGCGGAAGCGCAGCAGCAGATCGACAAGACCTGGAAGGACGCGACCGCGTTCGATGAGAAGCCGGAGCCGCCGGCGCTCCCGCCGGAACTGTCCAGCAGCCCGGCGCCCGGCGCATCCGACGACACGCCGTCATTGCCGGCGTCGCCATCACCCTCGACATCGCCCGATCCGCTGAAGACGAGCGGGGGAGGCAGCGCGGCATGACGCACGAGGACATCGAGGCCACCAAGGCCCCGTTGATGGAGCATCTGATCGAACTGCGCTCCCGCTTGATCAAGGCGGTGATCGCGTTCGCCGTCGCCTTTGCGTTGTGCTTCTACTTCGCGAAGCACATCTACAATATTCTGGTCTGGCCGTTCGTCTGGGTCGCGGGGCCGGAGAACTCCAAGTTCATCTATACGGCGCTGCTCGAATATTTCATCACCCAGCTCAAGCTGGCGATGTTCGGCGCGGCGTTCCTGGCATTCCCGATCATCGCCGGGCAGATCTACATGTTCGTCGCGCCGGGCCTCTATCACAACGAGCGGCGTGCGTTCCTGCCGTATCTGATCGCGACGCCGTTCTTCTTCGCCATGGGCGCGGCGCTCGTCTATTTCATCGTGCTGCCGATGCTGGTGCGGTTCTCGCTTGGCATGCAGCAGATGCCCGGCGCCGGCACCGCCGAGATCGCGCTGCTGCCGAAGGTCGGCGAATATCTCTCGCTGATGATGTCGCTGGTGCTGGCGTTCGGCGTGGCGTTCCAGCTTCCGGTGATCCTGACATTGCTGGGGCGGATCGGCGTACTGACCTCGCAAACGCTGCGGAGCAAACGCCGCTATTTCATCGTCGGCGCCTTCGTGATCGCGGCGGTGCTGACGCCCCCCGACGTGATCAGCCAGATGTCGCTCGCGATCCCGCTGATGCTGCTCTACGAAGGCTCGATCTGGGCGGTGAAGATCGTCGAGAAGAAGGCGCAGCAGCAGTCGGCGACGAGCGCGGCGGCCGCCGGGCAGGCGCTGGCCGAGGCGATCAAGCCGAGCGATCCTTCGTGATCCCGAGAGAATTGGAGTGGATGCCTTGCGCGCCCGCGCCGGGCGTCCTATTCCGGCGTCACGGATGAACCCCCGATAACGCCATGCACGATATCAAAGCCATTCGCGACAATCCGGACGCCTTCGACCGCGCGCTCAAGCGCCGTGGGCTCGCGCCGCTGGCGCAACGCCTGCTGACGCTCGACGAGCAGCGCCGCGCGCTGATCACCAAACTGGAGCAGGGGCAGGCGCGCCGCAACGCCGCCTCCAAGGAGATCGGTCAGGCCAAGGCGAAGAAGGACGAGGCGGCAGCGCAGACGCTGATGGCCGAGGTGGCGGAGCTGAAAGCCGCGATCCCGCAGATGGAAGCGCAGGAGAAGGACGCCTCCGCCACGCTGGAACGCGAGCTCGCGCAAATCCCCAATGCGCCGCTCGATGATGTGCCCGAGGGTACGGACGAGCACGGCAACGTCGAATATCGCCGATGGGGGACAAAGCGCGATTACGCTTTCACGCCGAAGCAGCATTTCGAACTGGGCGAGGCGCTCGGCCAGATGGATTTCGAACTCGCCGCGAAACTCTCCGGCGCGCGGTTCGTCGTCTTGCAGAAGGGGCTAGCGCGGCTCGAACGCGCGCTCGGCCAGTTATTCCTTGATCTGCACACCGACAAGCACGGCTACACCGAGGTCAATCCGCCGCTCATGGTGCGTGACGACACGATGTTTGGCACGGCGCAACTGCCGAAATTCGCCGAGGATCAGTTTCGCACGACGAATGATATGTGGCTGATCCCCACCGCCGAAGTGCCGCTCACCAATCTGGTGCGCGAGTCGATCGTCGACGAGGACAAGCTGCCGATGCGGCTTACCGCCTGCACGCCCTGTTTTCGCGCCGAGGCGGGCGCGGCGGGGCGCGATACGCGCGGCATGATCCGTCAGCACCAGTTCACCAAGGTCGAACTCGTCTCGATCGCCACCCCGGAGCAGAGCCTTGCCGAGCATGAGCGGATGCTCGCCTGCGCCGAGGCTGTTCTGCAAAA
>JAHBZF010000059.1 GCA_019635575.1 Pseudolabrys sp.
GACGACGAGGGCCAAGCACGGCTTTCAATCCGCCTCATCCTGAGGAGCGCACCGAAGCCGCAGGCGAAGGCGCGCGTCTCGAAGGACGAGGTGGCCACAGCCTCGCCCGCCTCATGGTTCGAGACGCGATCCAAGAGGATCGCTCCTCACCATGAGGCTTCGAGAGAGGAGCGTAGTTGCTTCAACACCCGCTCGTCCCCGCGAAAGCGGGGACCCAGACTTGATACATCACGAACGTTGCAAAGCGTGGATTCCCGCTAACGCGGGAATGAACGGAGAAATAGCGTTCACGCCGCATTCACCCGGCGAAAACCGTTCCACATCGCCGTCGCCGCGCCGGAGAGCAGCACCTTCACATAGCGGTGCTGCGCGAAATCGCCGTTCACCGAGATGCGCGGCAGCGCCATCAGGTGGTCGCGGTGCGCCTTGAACAGCACGCCGGGCCGCGTCGTCACCGCCGTCTTGAAGCCGAGTTGCGAGGCGAGATTGAATTCGCGCGTGCCGGCCGAAGTCTTGTCGCCGACCGGATAGGACAGATGATCCGGCCGCACGCCGATCGCCGCCTCGATCACCGCGCGGCTCATCTCCATCTCGGCGCGCGCGGTATCCTCGTTCGGCACCTTCTTGAGCATGACGTGATTGACCGTGTGGGCGCCGATCGTCACCAGCGGATCGGCGGCAAGCTGGCCGATCTCCTCCCATGTCATGCACAGCTCCTCGCACAGCGCGGCAATGTCGACGCGATGGCAGGCGGCCAGATCGCGGATGGTCTTGCGCAGCTCATCCTCGGTTTTCATGCTGCGCAGATAGCCGTAAAGCGCGGCGAACAGTTCGCGCTTCTCGCCGGTCGTGCGGCAATCGAAGAACTGATCCTTGCCGTTGATCGGCAGGCCGATCCGCTTGTTCTGGGCGATGACCTTTTCGAGCGCCACCCACCACAGCTCGCCGAGCCGGTCCGGGAAGCTCGTCGGGATATAGATCGCGAACGGCAGGTTGAACTGCTTGAGCAGCGGATAGGCCCAGCGCAGATTGTCGCGATAGCCGTCGTCGAAGGTGAGGCAGACGAAGCGGCGGCCGCGCTGGCGGCCGATCAGCCGCTCGTGCATCTCGTCGAGCGAGATCACGTCGATGCCGGAGCGTGTGAGCCGCCGCAGCAACCCCTCGAAAAACATCGGCGTGATTTCCAGAAGCCGGTTCGGCTGGAAGCCATCGGACCGCGGCGGTCGCACATGGTGGAACGTCAGGATCGCGCCGATGCCGCCGACGAACGGGCGCAACGCATGATGCGTCCCGCTGAAATACAGCGAGTTCAGTCCTGTGCGGATGATCGTGTTCTTCAACCCGGCCACGTCTTCAACCCGACCGCTCCGACCCCACCTGGTCCCCCGGTCCCCTCCTCACCAATATCCCAACGGTTTATTGACAAATCCCTGCAACCTTCCCGCATCCGTTAATGCTCAAGACCCGCAAATGGTGCCATGATGCCAGCCGTTCCCGCCCGCTCCGCTCAATCCCGGCTCGAGATCCACCACGATCTCGGCGCCGTCGAAACGATCTGGCGCCGGCTCGAAGCCGATCCGGGCATGGTGCTGACGCCGTATCAGCGGTTCGACTTTTCCGCCACCTGGCAGCGCCATGTCGGCGCGCGCAACGGCATCACGCCGCTGATCGCGGTCGGCTACGACGCGGGCGCGCCGGTCTGCCTGCTCCCGCTCGGCTGCCGTCAGGTCGCCGCCACCCGTCAGGCGGAGTTTCTCGGCGGCAAGCATGCCAACTTCAACATGGCGATCTGGCGGCGCGATTACGGCGCCACCGCTACGGCCGACGCGATCGAGGGCCTGCTCGCGCCGCTTGGCGACGCGGTCGACGCGCTGATCCTGCTGAACCAGCCGGAATGCTGGAACGGTTTGCGCAATCCGCTGCTGCTGCTGCCGCACAGCGTCTCCGCCGACCCGGCCTATCACGGCGCGCTCATGGGCGATTTCGAGGCGCTGCTCGCGGCGCGCATGAGCACCAGCAAGCGCAAGAAGCTGCGTAATCGGGAGCGCGCGCTGGCCCAGCACGGCGCCGTGACCTTCCGCCGCGCCGAAACGGCGGAGGATGCGCAGAGCATCCTTGCTGCATTCCATGACCAGAAGGCGCAGCGGATGCGCGAACTGGGCGTCGGCAACGTGTTCGCGGAACCGGGCGTCGCCGAGTTCATCGCCGAGGCTGCCGCCATCCTCCCCGGCCGGGAGCCGGTGATCGAGCTTTACGCGCTCTCGACTAACGACGAGATCGTCGCGACCTCGGCCGGGGTCGTCGCCGGCGGCCGGTTCTCGACCATGTTCAATTCGATCACCCGTACCGCGACGGCGCAGGCGAGCCCCGGACAGATTTTGTTGAACCGGCTGGTGCAAAGCACCTGCGAGCGCGATCTGCACACCTTCGACCTCGGCGTCGGCGAAGCACAGTACAAGGAAATCTTCTGCAACGATCCGGAGCCGCTGTTCGACAGCTTCCTGCCGTACTCGCCGGCCGGTCGGATGATCGCTGCCGCCAATCGCGCCGCCTATGCGGCGAAGCGCGCGATCAAACGCAACACCATGATCTGGTCGACGGTGCAGGCGGCGCGACGCTGGCGCACCGCCTGACGGTTTGCGGTAGAGCTTTTAAGCCGCCGCGGCAGCGCCCGCCCCGCCAATCACCAGGCTGACATTGTCAAAACCCGCCGCCAGCAGCTGATCGCGCATCTGTGCGGTCGATTTTCCGGCGTCCGCCGCGACCAGCACCGCACGCGGCGCCAGCGGCGCAAACCGCTCCGGCTCGATCTGCGTTGCCGCCCCCACATCGATCAGCACATGATCATAGGCACGCACCAGCGCCTCCATGGTCACGGCGAGGATCGGCGATGCGGCCAGCGCCAGCGCGTCGGCCCCAACGTCACCGGCGGCGATCAGATGCACCGACGAGAACTGGTCGGCGGTGATGATATCGCCGAACGACGCCGTGCCGCGCGCGAGATCGGCAATGCCGGGCGCATCCGGATCGGTCGAGATCACCGACAGATTGGGCGAGTTGAAGTCGAAATCGACCAGGCAGACGCGGCTGTCGCGCGCCAGCGCCCGCGCGATGGAGATCGCCGCAAACGTGGTGCCGACATTGCGCATGGTGCCGACCACGGTGGCGCGCCGGCCTTCATCACCCGCCTCTTTCAGTTCCGCCGCGATCTGATCGATGGTCAAGGCCGCCGGCGCCGCAGGGCCGCCGCGCACGGCACGGGCAAGCCGCGCCAGCGGGGCTATGGGAGCCGCCGCGGGCTCCACCGCGACGGCCGGGGCTGGTGCGGGCTGCGCCTTCTTCGCCTTCGCGGCAGCACGCCGCGCCTTGCGCGATGACATGTCGATCGCCGGCTCGCGGCGCGGCGCGTCCACCTCGGCCGCCGCAGTCGGATAGGTCAGCATGGTCGGCGCCAGCAGTTCGCCGGTCGCAACGAACACCGTTGCGAGGGTGAACATCGCGAGCGAAACGATCAGGACGATCGGCATCTTCTTCGGGAACGTCGGCTTGATCGCCGCACTGGCGCGGGAGATCACGCGGGCATCCGCCGGCGCGGCATTGATGTTCTCGCGTGCGGACGCTTCACGATATTTGGCCAGATAGGATTCCAGCAGATCGCGCTGCGCCTTGCTCTCGCGTTCCAGCGCGCGCAACTGCAGATCCTGCTCGTTCGACTGCGACGCGAGCTTCTTCACCTGATTGAGGCTCGCGGTCAGCGTCTCGATCCGGTTGCCGGCAACCTTGGCATCGTTGTCCATCGCGCGCGCGAGCCGCTCGCCCTCGGCACGAATCTGCGCATCAACCTCGCCGATCTGCGCGCGCAATTCCTTGATGCGCGGATGCTGATCGAGCAGCGTCGTCGACTGCTCGGCGAGTTGCGCACGGAACACATTGCGCTGTTCGATCAGCCGCCGCATCGAATCGGAATTGGCGACATCGGACGAATCGATGGTGCGGCCGGATTTCAACAGTTGCCGCAACTCGCGCGCCCGCGCCTCGAGATCGGCCTTCTGCGCCCGCGCCGCGGAAATCTGCGAGTTCACTTCGGAAAGCTGCTGGTTCGGCAGCGAGGAATTATTGGCACCGACATAAAGGTTCGACTTGGCGCGATACTCCTCGACCTTGGTCTCGGCGTCAGCGACCTTGGTGCGCATCGAGGCGATCTCATGCGCGAGCCAATCGCTCGCGGCGCGGGTCTGTGACTGCTTCGCGCTCTGCTGCATCGACAGATAGCCGGAGGCGATTGCGTTGGCGACGCGCGCGGCAAGCTCCGCATCTGCGGAGCTGAATTCGACAACGATTACCCGCGTCTTTTCGACCGCGAATGCGTTGAGCCGCTCGTAATAGGATTCGAGCACCCGCTCTTCCGGCGACATCCCGAGCGGATCGCGCCCCAGACCGAACAGGCCCAGGATGGTCCGACTCAACGATACCCCGCCGACCAGCGGATCGAATTCCGGCTTGTCTGCGAGATGTTCGTTCTTGATGACCTGACGCGCGAGATCGCGGGACAGGACGAGTTGAATTTGGCTTGCCACCGCTTCCGGATCGAGCGACGCGCGTTCGACGTTCTTCTCGGCTTCCGCGCGAAGGAAGACGTTTTCCTTGTTTTCAAGCAGGATGCGCGCTTCGGATTTGTAGCGCGGCGTCATCGCATTGACGACCACCAGCGACAACACCGCGGCCATCAGCGTCGGGATAAGAATGCGCCACTTCTTGTACCAGAGCGCCTGGCCCAGACCGCTGATATCGAGATCGCCATCGAGCGGGACGCGAACCGGGGCTGGTCTCTTCACCGACGCCTTGCGAAAACGCATGCCGCTACTCCAACGCATACGAACTTGAACTGTGGACTTTTCGCACGACTATGGTTGCCGCGGCGTTAATCGCTGCCGCGGTGCGGCTTTGTCGCGGAGGATGATGAGGTTTTGTTAACCGGGACGATGGTTAATCAGTGGTGACTTTTTCCACCCGTTGGCCGGGATTCGCGAAGGCGGTTCTCGCGGTCTGTTTTTTCATCCGGTGATCGCAGTCTCATGGCCTCTCCCCGTCCCCTGAACATCATCCATGTGTTCCGCTCGCCGGTCGGAGGACTGTTCCGCCATGTGCTCGATCTGGCGCAGGGGCAGATCGGCCGCGGGCATCGCGTCGGCATGATCGTCAGCAACCTGACCGGCGGCGCGCGCGCCGATGCGCAACTGGCGGAGATCGCGCCGCAACTGGCGCTCGGCCTCACCCGCATTCCGATGCGACGCGAGTTGCACCCTGGCGATATCGCGGCGGTTCGTCGCGTCCGGCAAGAGGTCGCGCGCCATCAGGCCGACGTACTGCATGGCCATGGCGCCAAGGGCGGCGCCTATGCCCGTCTGACGCCGACAGCAGCGCCGGTGGTTCGCGCCTATACACCGCACGGCGGCAGCCTGCTGTTCGGCCACGACACGCTCGCGGGCAAGGTTTATCTCAATCTCGAGCGGCTATTGATGCTGCGGCGGACGCTCTACCTGTTCGAAAGCGAATACAGCGCGACCATGTTCCGCAACAAGATCGGCACGCCGCGCGGCCTCGTTCGCGTGGTTCACAACGGTGTCGGCACATGCGATTTCGCGCCGATCGCGATCGAGCCGGATGCGACCGATCTGGTTTTTCTCGGTGAGCTTCGGCCGATCAAAGGCATCGATGTTCTGCTCGATGCGCTCGCAAGCCTGCATCGGCGGGGCCGGGTTATCACCCTCAGCGTCATCGGCGACGGGCCGTCCGCGGACGACCTGCGGCGCAAAGCGGCGGACAATGGCGTCGCGCAAGCCGTGCGGTTTCTCGGCCCCATGGCCGGCCGTGCCGCACTGGCGAAAGGCCACGTCATGGTGGTGCCGTCGCGGATGGAATCCCTGCCCTATGTGGTGCTGGAAGCAGCCGCCGCGAGCAAGCCGCTGATCGCCACCCGCGTCGGCGGCATCGGCGAAATCCTCGGGCCGCAGGCCGGCCGGCTGATCCCGTCGGATGACGCTCCGGCGCTGGCCGCGGCCATCATGCGTGTGCTGGACGATCCGGCGCTGGCGGCCGAAGAGGCGCGCATCCTCAATCAGCGGATCGCGGCGCAATTCTCGGCCGATGTGATGGTGGACAACATTCTCGCCGGCTACCGGGAGGCGATGAGCCCCGCCGCGGCCCAGATGGTAACCGCGCATTAACGACTCCGCCGCGCGGCCGCTAAAGCTTTTTTGAGGTTTGAAACCTATCAATTTCCTCAAATTTCTTCGAAACGGCCGGCGATCTTTCAACGCGGACCGGCCGGGGACCCGGCCATGACCGATTTCAACATTCCCTCCTCGATCCAGGCAGCCTCTTCGTCCTTTGGCGCCGGGGTTCTTGCCGCGTCGCCCCGATCATCGACCAAGGATCGCACGCTTTCGCCTGCCGCGCTGGCCGTGGCCGAGCGATACACGCCTGCGGCATTCTCGCCGATCGTGCTCGCCGGGTTCGTGCGGATGATCGAGTTCGCGCTGATCCTCGCGGTGGGCACGTTGATCCACCTGGTCTATGTGGCGCCGACCGAAGGCATCGCGCTCTACTACGTCACCTCCATCATCGGCATCGCCGTGCTGTCGATGGTCGCGTTCCAGATCGCCGACATCTATCAGGTGCAGGCGTTCCGCGGCCATGAAAAGCAATATATGCGCCTCGCCTCCGCCTGGTCGGTGGTGTTCCTGGTGGCTATGGCGATCACCTTCTTCGCCAAGGCCGGCGGCCAGTTTTCGCGTGCCTGGCTCGGCAGTTTCTACGTCCTCGGTCTTCTTTGCCTGATCGCCTCACGCAAGATCCTGTTTCTGCTGGTGCGCGAATGGACCCGCGAGGGCCGGCTCACGCGCCGCACTGTCGTCGTCGGCGGCGGCGATCCCGGCTCGGTGCTGATCGAGTCGCTGCGCACACAGAAGGATTCCGACGTGCAGATCGTCGGCGTGTTCGACGACCGCAACAACGAGCGCTCCGGCACCGAATGCGCCGGCCACCCGAAGCTCGGCTCGGTCGACGATCTGGTCGAGTTCGGCCGCCGCACGCGTGTCGATCTCGTCATCTTCTCGCTGCCGATTTCGGCGGAAGGCCGCATCCTGCAGATGCTCAAGAAACTGTGGGTGCTGCCGGTCGACATCCGCCTCGCCGCGCACACCAACAAGCTGCAGTTCCGGCCGCGCTCCTATTCCTTCGTCGGCGAAGTGCCGGTGATCGACGTGTTCGACCGCCCGATCGCCGACTGGGACGTCGTGATGAAGTGGCTGTTCGACAAGATCATCGGCGGCCTGATCCTGATCGGCGTGCTGCCGATCATGGCGCTGGTGGCGCTCGCCGTGAAGCTCGACAGCCGCGGCCCCGCTCTGTTCAAGCAGAAGCGCTACGGCTTCAACAACGACCTGATCGAGGTCTACAAGTTCCGCTCGATGTACACGGACCAGTCGGATGCGACGGCGGCGAAGCTCGTCACCAAGGGCGATCCGCGCGTCACCCGCGTCGGCCGTTTCATCCGTAAGACCAGCCTCGACGAACTGCCGCAGCTCTTCAATGTGGTGTTCAAGGGCAATCTGTCGCTGGTCGGGCCGCGCCCGCACGCGGTCAACGCCAAGGCAGAATCAAAACTCTATGACGAGGCGGTGGACGGCTATTTCGCGCGCCATCGCGTCAAGCCGGGCGTTACCGGCTGGGCGCAGGTCAATGGCTGGCGCGGCGAAACCGATACCGAGGAAAAGATCCAGCATCGCGTCGAGCACGATCTTTACTACATCGAGAACTGGTCGGTGCTGTTCGACCTCTACATTCTCGCGATCACGCCATTCGCGCTGCTCAAGACCGAGAACGCCTATTGATCACCGCAGAGGACGTTGCGCCGCGCGGCAGGGTTTCCATCCCGGCCGCTGCAACATCCGCCCCGCTCCGGGCCGGACGGAAAGTCCAGCCGCTGGCGCGGGGTTTTCTGCATGTGACGCTGTTCGTCGTCGTTCTCACCAGTTCGTTCGCGCTGATCGAGCCGTCACCGCATGACATGCTGATCGGCGTGCTCGCCTTTGCCGCGCTGATCGCCGGCATCTCGCTCGATCGAAAGTTGCTGCCGCTGGTCTTCCTGCTGGCGGTCTGGAATGTCGGCGGCCTGTTCGCGTTGTTCGAGCTGACGACGCAGAAAGAAGCGATCCAGTACGCGGCCACCTCATTCTATCTGGCGATCGCCGCGATCCTGTTCGCCTGCGTGGTCGCGCAGGACAGCCTGCGGCGCATGCAGATCATCAAGATCGCCTATATCCTGTCGGCGGTCGCGGCCGCCGTGATCGGCGTCGCCGCCTATTTCCGCGCTATTCCCGGCGCCGACACGTTCCTGCTCTACGGCCGCGTCAAGTCGACGTTCAAAGATCCCAACGTATTCGGGCCGTTCCTGGTCCTGCCGGTGCTGTTTCTCATTCAGGACATCATCGCGCGCGGCCCGCGCCTGCTCAACACCGCCGCGACCTTGGCGATCACCGCCGGACTGTTTCTCAGCTTCTCGCGCGGCGCCTGGTTTCACACCGCGCTATCGGCGATGATCATGATCGTGCTGATGGTGCTCACCGCGCCGTCGCAGCGCGACCGGGTACGGATCATCGGACTGAGCGGCGTCGCCATCGCGGCGCTCGGTGTTCTGGTGGTCGCGATGCTGTCGGTCGGCTCGCTGCGGACGATGCTGATGGAGCGCGCGCAGCTCATTCAATCCTATGACGTCGGCACCGGCGGCCGCTTCCAGTTGCAGGAACTCGCGGTCGGCACCCTGCTGGACCAGCCGTTCGGGCTGGGACCGTTCGAATTCGCGCGCATCTTCGGCCTGCAGCAGCATAACGTCTATCTGCAGGCGTTCCTGGTTTACGGCTGGGTCGGAGGCGCGGCCTATATCGCCATGGTGGTAACGACGCTGGCGATCGGCCTGCGCGCATCGTTCCTGCGCACGCCGTGGCAACCTTACCTGATCGCCTCCTACGGCATGTTCGTCGGCGAGGTCGCGGAAAGTTTCATCATCGATTCCGATCACTGGCGGCACTATTTCCTCGCGCTCGGTCTGGTGTGGGGGCTTGCGGTTGCCAGCCTGAATGAACGGCGCGCGCGGCTGCGCATCGCCGCGGGCTTGCGATGACAAGCGTCGCCACCATGGATGCAAGCCCGGTCGTCACGGCCACCGGCGCGCGACGGCGCATCGTTTTTCTCGGGACCGCGCACGACAACGGCGGCAGTTCGATCCTCGCCGGCGCGCTGGCGCAGCGCATGCGCGATGCCGGCCACGACGCGCAGGAATGGTACCTGTTCGGCTCGCAGGCGCACGGCACCGGCCCGTACCGGCGCGTGCTGTGCGAGGGACAGCGCTCCAGGTCACCTACCAAGCTCGTGGCGCTGACCCTGCATGTGCTGGCAGAGTTGCGCACACAGAAACCCGATGCGGTGTTCGGCCTGCA
The DNA here is from genome assembly GCA_019635575.1 of Pseudolabrys sp. Taxonomy (GTDB): domain Bacteria; phylum Pseudomonadota; class Alphaproteobacteria; order Rhizobiales; family Xanthobacteraceae; genus Pseudolabrys. The sequence continues at coordinate 9,501 of JAHBZF010000059.1, forward strand.
ATCGCTGTCGAACCTGATGGCCGGATTCGGCGGCGCGCTGCTGCGCATTCCGCACCGGATCGCAACCCACCACAATCCGTCCGAGCGGCTCAACCCCGTGCTGATGCAATTCGACGGCCTCGCCGGACGCATCGGCGCCTATACGCGGATCGTCGCCTGCGCCGATCAGGTCGCGGCGAGCTATCGGCGCGGCGGCACGGCTTACGCGAAACGCTTGTCCGTGATCGCCAACGGGCAGGCCGCGCCACGGATGATCCCGCGCGCCGAGGCGCGTGCGTTCTTCGATCTGCCCGATGATGCGCACGTGACCGGCCAGATCGGCCGGCTGAGTTTCCAGAAGAACCAGGATTTCACCCTCGATCTGCTGGCCGCCAATCCTGACGTCATGCTGCTGATGATTGGCAGCGGCCCCGATGAAACGGCGCTCGCCGCGCGGATCGCCGCGCAAGGGTTGCAGGACCGCGTCCGTCACGTCCGCGCGCTGCATCACGAGCATATCGGCCATTTCTATTCGGCGATCGACGCCGTGGTGTTCCCGTCGCGGTTCGAGGGGTTGAGCCTCGCGGCGATCGAGGCGATCCATGCCGGCGTGCCGATGCTGGCGACGGATATTCCCTCGTTCCGGGAAATGTTCGCGGCCTCGCCATGGGCGACGCAGAACCTGCTGCTGCCGGCCGATCAGCCGGCCGTGTGGTCGGAGCGGCTGCGGCGGTGTTTCGCCGATCCGGCGTGGCGCGACGAGGTCGGCACGGCGTTCGCGCAGATCGCGCCGCAATTCTCGTTCGATACCATGGCACGGCGTTATCTCGCGCTGTTGGAAAACGGTGCCTGAGCGGTGTTGCGCCTGCGCCGGGCCGTCCCTATAGTCCGCGCGCTTCGGTCGGGGCGTGGCGCAGCCCGGTTAGCGCACCAGTCTGGGAGACTGGGGGTCGTGGGTTCAAATCCCGCCGCCCCGACCAGCAAAATCAAAGACTTAGCAAGGTCTCCCCTTCCCGGAAAAATCCCTCCGGGAAGCGGTCGCCGCGCGACAATCCGCGGCTCGATAACGGTCAGTGCCTAGCGGCGCGGCACCGCTATCCATGTCCTGGAATTGTCACCCCCGGAATGGAAATTACAGTACGTCCACTCGCCAAGCAGCATCCCGTTGGGCGTTCCGACAATCCCGTACCTGAAATAGACCCGCCCCCAATAGTACGTGCCTCTGTACGGTGTTGAGCATCTGTAATTTGAATAGTTCTCGGTCCAGTAACCCGCCAACTGTTTTTGGGTTCTGTTGCGCAAGCCGAGATAGAGCCGGCCGCCGTCATTGCCATAGACGCCCTCAAACTTCGGATAATCTTGATACGTGTTCGAAAGATACAGGTCGCCTTCAGACGACGTGTATGGCCCCTCGAAATTTTGCGCCATGGCCGGTGTTACGCCCACAACCAGCGCGAATGCAGCACCAAAAAGCGGACGGACCATCATTGTTCTCCTGCCGACCACCATGGTGCGTCATGAGACAATATCGCGTCAACCGCGCGTGATGTCGCTTTCACGTTTGGGCTTCGGCTTACTTTGTCTTGAAACTCTCTTGTCCAAAAGCATCGCCGACTCAAAAGTAACGGGGCCCAGCGCGAATCGCCGAGCCCCGTTGACGTCATCGACCTCAAGAACCCGCGTCACTTCGCGTAGACGTAACGCTCGGCCAGCGTGTCGTTGATGGCAAACCACTGGTGCTGTTCGTCGCGGAACGCACGCCAGTCGTCATAGATCGCCTTGAAGCCGGCGCTCTTGGCGCTTTCCTCGGCCAGCGCCTCGTCGGTTGCCTTGCGCAGCGCGGCGACAATCTGCGGCGTGTAGAACGACAGCTTGGTACCGCCAGCGACGAGTTCGCGGATCGCCTTGGCGTTCTTCGCATCGTATGAGGCAAGCATCTCAATCTCGGCCTCGCGGCACGCCGCCTGCAGCGCGGCCTTGTAGACCGCCGGCAATTCGTTCCATGCCTTGAGATTGATGTAGAGCGCAGTCGACGCGCCAAGCTCGATCACGCCCGGCGCGTAGTAATACTTCGCGACCTTCTGCAAGCCGAATTTCTGGTCGTCATAAGGACCGACCCATTCCACCGCATCGATCGCGCCGCGCTCGAGCGATGCATAGACGTCGCCGCCGGCGATCTGCTGCGGCACCACGCCGAGCTTGGCCATCACCTTGCCGCCGAAACCGGCGACGCGCATCTTCAAGCCGCTGAAATCCTCCGGCGTCTTGATCTCCTTGCGGAACCAGCCGGCCATCTGCGCGCCGGTGTTGCCGCACGGGATCGCCTTGATGCCGAAGCGGGCGTAGAGATCGCCCATCAGCTTCTGGCCGTTGCCCTGATAGTACCAGGCATTGTGCTGGCGCGGCGTCATGCCGAACGGCACGCCAGTGTCGAAGATCAGCGACGGATCCTGGCCGAGATAATAGAAGCCGGCCGAGTGGCCGAGTTCGACCGTACCCTTGCCGACGCTTTCAAGCACGGCGAGACCCGGCACGATTTCGCCGGCGGCAAAGGTCTGGATCTGGAAGCGGCCCTCAGTCAGTTCCGCTACCTTGCTGGCGATGGTCGGCGCCGCCGTGAACACGGTGTCGAGGCTCTTGGGAAAGCTCGATGTGAGGCGCCATTTCAGCGCCGGCAGCGATTGCGCGATCGCCGGCGTGGCGATGACGGCCGGAACGGCGCCGGCGGCGGCGATGAATTTGCGGCGGTTCATGTTGCGGTTCTTCATGTACAGTTCTCTACGATGCAATTTTCTTGGTGATGGCCGGCTTGGCCGGCGCCAGACAATCCGGGTGGTTGCGCAGGACGCGCCGTGCCCAATAGGCGAAGGTCATCCCGACGATGAGCGGCTTGAGCAGGAAGTCGCGGGACTCCGCCGCGAGCGCGGCCGGCACCGGGCGGATTTGTCCGGCCGCCGAGGCGCGCAGTTGCAGGTCGGCGGCACGCTCCAGATAGACGGCGAGATACGCCGCCTCCTCGACATTGCGTCCGGCCGTGAGCAGGCCGTGATGCGCGGCCAGCAGCGCCTGCTTGTTGCCGAGCGCCTCGGAGATGATCCGGCCTTCGTCGTCGGCGATCGGCAGTCCGGGCCATTCGGGCAGCCACGCGCAATTGTCATGGAACGGCGTCGCGTCCATATGCGCGACGACGAGATCGCTCTTGATCATCGACAGCGCGGAGGTGGCTGGCGGATGGGTGTGGAGGATGCAGTTCACATCCGGCCGCACGCGGTAAACCCACAGGTGAAACCGCGTCGCCGGGTTCGGGATGCCCTCACCCTTGAGCACATTGAGGTCGTCGTCGACCAGCACCAGATTGTCCTGGCTCGCCTCGTCGAAGCCGGCACCGAGGCGCAGCGTCCAATAGGTGCCCGGCTCGCGGCCGCGGGCGCTGCACTGGCCGGCGAGCCCGCCGAAATGACCGTTCTCGGACAGGATATGCGCGGCGAGGATCAGCGCTTCCTCGACGCTCCAGGGGTTGGGTTTGAAGTGCGCGTTGATTTCACGGTCGACACGCGATGCGAATTTCTGTTTGTCGGCTGCGGCGTTGGTCATGCCGTATCCTCCCGGCGGTTCCGGAACTGGCGTGATGGAATAAGTATCCTATAAGATATTTCCTGTATCTCAAGAGAAACAGAACCCGAAATGACCGCTTTGTCCCCGGAAGAAAGCCCGATGACCCGCTTCGCCCAGCAAGTGCGGGAGCGGCGGACGCTGGCGAAGCTGACGCTGGCCGATCTTGCCGGGCGCTCGGGCGTGACCAAGGCGGCAATCTCCAAGATCGAGCGGCACGAGACCCAGCCGTCGCTCGACGTCGCCGCGCGGCTCGCGGAGGCGCTCGGCGTCACGCTGTCGGAAATGCTGCACCAGACCCCGCGCGCGCGCGTGGTCGTGCTCAAACCGGACGAACAGGTGGTGGCGCGCTCGAACGATGGCGGGATCAGCCGGCGCGTCCTCTCGCCGACTTTCGATCAGTCCGGCCTTGAATTCATCCAGTTCGAGATCGCACCCGGCGCAAGCTCCGGGGTATTTCCGCCGCATCGCTACGGCACCGAGGAATACATCTTCATCCAGCAGGGGCAGATGACGCTGCGCATCAATGATGACGAGGTGACGCTCGCCGCCGGCGACAGTCTCTATTACGAGGCGCAAGCCACCCACGAGCTGATCAACACCGGCAAGAAACCGGTGGTCGGCTTTGCGGTGATCAAGCGCTGATATGAGGTTCCGATTTCAGCGACGGTCGGCGGCTGTGACCGCTTGCAGCGGATCGAGCACACCGGCGCCCGTGTCGACTGCGCGCGCACCGGCCTTGCGATCCGCGGTGCTCGTCAGCAGACGCCGCACCTCGGCTGGCGTCGCCGTGGGACGCCGCGCGAGAATGAGCGCGGCCGCGCCGCTGACATAAGCGGCGGCGACGGATGTACCGGTGGTGATCTGATAAGCGCTCCCCGGCGACGGCACCAGAATATCGACGCCCGGCGCGGCGAGCCGAACCTGCGGGCCGCGATTGGCACGCGCGAACAATGTGTCGTCGGCATCGACCGCGGTGACGCCGATGACCTCGCGATACGCCGCCGGATAGAGCGGCGGCGAACGCGGCCCGGCATTGCCGACCGCCGCGACCAGCACCATGCCGGCTGCATTGGCCCGCGCGAGCATCTCCGCCAGCAGCGGATCGGCCGGACCGGCAAAACTCATATTGACGATCTTCGCATTGCGTTGATGCGCCCAGTCGAGCCCCTTGAGGATCGCGAAGGTCGTGCCGGCGGCGCTGGCGCCGTCGTCGAACGCGCGCACCGCGACGATCCGCGCGCGCGGCGCGATGCCGGTTAGCCGGGCGTGCGAGGCGATGGCGCCGGCCATACCCGTGCCGTGCGCGTGCGGCGACGCCGAACCGCCCAGAGCATCGAATGTCTCCGTCACCGCGCCGGCAAGATCGGGATGCGCGCGGTCGATGGCGGAATCGATCACAGCAACAACGACGTCGTCGCCACCGGTGATCTTGTGGAGGTCGCGCAGCTTGAGTTTGTCGATGACGTACTGCACGGCCGGAACCGGCGCGGCGTCCGCCGGTGCTGCCGCTGCCTGCGCCAGCGTGTAGAGATAGTTCGGCTGCGCCGACGCGATCATGCCGCCGCGCGACAGCGCGCGGATCACCTGCGCCACCGGTGCATTGTTGTCGATCCGCAACCGATAGACCGCATGCCCGGTCAGGCCGAAGTTTTGCGTCTCCAGCACCGTGAGCTGCAACCGCCGGAATAACGCATCGCGCGCAGCCGGCCGCAGCGCCGTACGCGTCACAATCAGCACCTCGTTCGGCACAAAACGCGTTTCGAGCCGCGGCGGCGCACGGAAACGGCCGTTGTTGTTACTGCCACGCTGCGGGCTGCGGATGGCGCGCGCCGGCTGCGCCGCCGGCACCGCATCCGGAAACAGCAGCGGCGAGATCGCCCAGCCGACCGGGCCGAGGAAGCAGCCGAGGGTCGAGCGCCAGACCTCGGTGACCGTCATCTCCCGCTGCAGGATCAGCGTGCCGATCATCGGCGATACCGCCGCGCAGACCGGCGCGGCGATCGCGTAAATGCCGAGCGGCGTCAGCGCGGTGCTGCTGGTGACGACCGGAGGCGGCGGGGTCGGCAGAGGGCCGATCTGCGCGGCAGCGTGCTGGAGGGATGCCGTGAAAAGCAATCCGGTCAGCGCGACGATCCATCCGGCACGTCGCAACAGGCGGGTCATCAGCGCGATCCGCTACCGGCGAGCAACTTGCGGCACTCGCCAAGCTCATGCAGCGCCGCCTGCAGTTTGCGCAGATCCTCGCGCGGCAATCCGGCCGCAACGACCGCCGGCGCGACAGCAGGACGTGGTGACGGCGCCGGCGGCGCCTCGTCCTCCTCCGGCTCGACGGCTGGCGCAAAGCGATCCATCGGCGCGACCTGCGGCAACGGCGCCGACTGCATCGGCGGATCACGGCGTACCGGTTCGCCCGCCTCGTTGAGATCACGGCCGATCAGCGAAGTGAGCCGGTCGCGCAGACCGCGTCGCGGTGCTTCCTCCTCGCTGTCGTCGTCCTCGGCAACCTCAATCTCGTCATCACCGGCTTCGTCGTCCTGATCTTGCGCACCGGCGCGATGCGGCGGCTGCGGCGCGCCGGTCTGCCACACCGCCTGCACGAACTTGACGCCCTGCTCGGCGAGAATGCGCTGCACGCCGCGGATGGTGTAGCCCTCGCCGTACAGCAGATGGCGCACACCGCGCAGCAGATCGATATCGTCAGGCCGGTAATAGCGGCGGCCGCCGCCGCGCTTCATCGGACGGATGTCACGAAAGCGCGTTTCCCAGAACCGCAGGACGTGCTGCGGCAAATCGAGTTCGTCAGCGACCTCGCTGATGGTGCGAAAGGCCTCTGGATCCTTGTGGTCCAAAGCCGCCTGCTCCCTGTCGCGCCGTCTCACTCGGTGACGGCGTGGCCGTTGATACGCTGCTTGAGGATCGCCGAGGGCTTGAACACCATCACCCGCCGCGGCGAAATCGGCACTTCGGTGCCGGTTTTCGGATTGCGGCCGACACGCTGGCCCTTCTTGCGCACAACGAACGAGCCGAACGATGACAGTTTCACCGTTTCGCCACGCTCGAGACAATCGGTGATCTCCTTCAGGACCAGTTCCACCAGCGAGGCAGACTCGGTCCGGGACAGCCCGACTTTCTGATAGACCGCCTCGCAGAGATCCGCGCGCGTCACTGTTTTGCCGCTCATCGCCTGCCCCGCTTCCGGCGAAGGATTATCTAGCTGAAATCTAAAGGATATTACGGCGCGAGAGGTGCCGGGGTCAACCAGTTCGGCAACCCGCACAACCGGCCTTGCCTCACCAGCGGACCAGCACCGATCCCCAGGTAAAACCACCGCCCATGGCTTCGAGCATCACCAGATCGCCGCGTTTGATGCGACCGTCGCGCACAGCCACGTCCAGCGCGAGCGGGATCGAGGCCGCCGACGTGTTGCCGTGACGATCGACCGTGATCACCACTTTTTCCGGGGCGATTCCGAGCTTTTCCGCGCTGTCGTCGATGATGCGCTTGTTGGCCTGGTGCGGCACGAACCAGTTCAAGTCCTGTGCCGTATAGCCGGTCGCCTTGAACGCATCGCGGATCACGTCGGTGACCATCGCCACCGCATGCTTGAACACCGCGCGGCCTTCCATGCGCAGCTTGCCGACCGTGCCGGTCGAGGACGGGCCGCCGTCCACATAGAGCTTCGACTTGTGCCGGCCGTCCGAGCGCAGGCAGGACACCAGCACGCCCCGGTCCTCGCGGGTGCCGGGCAGCTCCTGGGCCTCCAGCACCACCGCGCCGGCGCCGTCGCCGAACAGCACGCAGGTGGTACGGTCTTCCCAGTCGAGGATGCGCGAGAAGGTTTCCGCGCCGATCACCAGCGCCCGCTTGAACGTGCCGGCGCGCAGCAGGCTGTCCGCCGTCGCCATCGCATAGACGAAGCCGGAGCACACCGCCTGCAGGTCGAATGCGGCGCCCTGGGTGATGCCGAGATTGGTCTGCACCGACACCGCGCTCGCCGGGAAGGTTTGGTCGGGCGTTGACGTCGCCAGCACGATCAGATCGATGCTCTGCGCATCGATCCCCGCATGCGCGAGTGCGGCCTTCGCCGCCTGCGTCGCGAGATCGGAGGTCAGCTCGCCATCCGCGGCGATGTGGCGTTCGCGGATGCCGGTGCGCTGCACGATCCATTCATCGGTGGTATCGACCTTAACCGCCAGTTCGGCATTGGTGACAGTCCGGGCGGGCAGATAGGAGCCGCACCCGAGAACGACGGACCGCAGTGTCATCACAAGGCGGCCTCGTGAACCGTAGCAGGCGCGGCGGCAGGAGCCTGGTCGCGGCCCAGCGCCTGCGTGATCTTGGCGAGCAGTTCGTAACGCACCATGTCGTATCCAATATCGATCGCCGCCGCGAAGCCTTCGGCATCGGTGCCGCCGTGGCTCTTGATGACGATGCCGTTCAATCCCAGAAACACGCCGCCGTTGGAGCGACGCGGGTCCATCTTCTCGCGCAACGTCTTAAACGCCTGACGCGCAAACAGATAGCCCAGCTTCGCCCGCCATGTGCGATTCATGGCGCTGCGGAGATAGTAGGCCAATTGCCGCGCCGTCCCCTCGGCGGTCTTGAGCGCGATATTGCCGGCAAATCCCTCGGTGACGATCACGTCAGCCGTTCCCTTGCCGATGTCGTCGCCCTCGACGAAGCCGATATAGTCGAAATGCGGCACGGGACTTTCGCGCAGCATCTGCCCGGCTTCCCGCACCTGCTCGACGCCTTTCACTTCCTCGATGCCGATATTGAGGAGGCCCACGGTCGGCCGTTCGAGATCGAACAGCACGCGGGCCATGGCGCTCCCCATGCCGGCGAGCGCCACCAGATGCGCGGCATCGGCGCCGATCGACGCGCCGACATCGAGCACAACGGATTCGCCCTTGATGTTCGGCCACAGGCAGGCAATGGCGGGGCGCTCGATCCCGGCCTGCATCTTCAGGTTGAAGCGGGACATGGCCATCAGCGCGCCGGTATTGCCGGCGGATACCACCGCGTCGGCCTCGCCTTTCTTCACCGCATCGATGGCTTTCCACATCGACGACTTGCCGCGGCCGTAGCGCAGCGCCTGGCTCGGCTTGTCGTCCATCTTGATGGCGATGTCGGTGTGGACGATCTGCGCCTTGGCCTTCAGACGCGGCTGCTGCGCCAGGATCGGTTCGATCATCGCGCTGTCGCCGAACAGCGTGAAATCGATGTCGGGATGACGTGCAAGCGCGATCTCCGCCGCCGGGATCACGACCGACGCGCCGTGGTCCCCGCCCATGGCGTCGAGAGCAATGCGAACCCTATCCGACATCAACGACCGTCTCTTTGCCTGTTCGATCCGCGCAAACCCGAGCGCCGCCTCTGGCGATCGGTTGGCGAGACGTCATGCGGGATCCGGCAAGAAATCGAACAGGAAATCTGGCGAGAACCGGTGGACGCCGGAGGACGGCCGGAGGCCGCCAACTTCCGGGCGACAATAGCGGCTCGGCGGCCCATGACAACGGGTTGCAGAGAAGCACGGACTCAGCTTCCACCCTTGCCCTTCCCTTTGCCCGCGCCCTGTTTCAGAGCCTCGAGCACAGCGAAGGGGTTGGGACGGTCCGGTTCGGAGGTATCGCCGGCGGTCCGGGTCGCGAATTCCACCCCCGATTTGCGCGGATATGGGTCGATCCCCAACATCAGGAACTCCACCGCCACTGCCGCGAGATCGACCGAGCGGCCGATCATCGGCTCGCGGGGGTCGCTGTGGTCCGGGTCGCCGGAGACCTCGATATCCCCCTCGTCGCTCCGCAGCGAGGGCGAAAACGTCAGATCGACATCCTCGCTGATCTCGTTCACCAGCGGCTCCAGGCTCACCACACAGGTCTGGACCACCTTGCCCTCGACCCGACCGGCCACGCGCAGCCCGTCGCCGCGATGGCTGACCTCGAAATGCGCCACCAGACGGTCCACCGTGTTGACTGCCGCCAGCGTGGCGATCGCCGGCAGCACCGCCTCCGGCGCGACGAGTTCGACATGGCGGCCAGCCTCCGGCACCTCGTCGAGGGTGATCGGCGCGGTCCAGTCGATCGCGTGATGAGGCTTCCCGATTTTGTTCATTGGACCTCCGCCGCCTTCGCGTCGCGCGGCTCCGGAAACGCGATGCCGTCCGCCTCCCAGCGGCCAGGATCCTGCCCCCGCAGCGCATCGTGGCTCATCCGCACGTAAGCGGCCACCGCCCGCGCCGCCACTGGCGGTTCGGCGTGCGTCCGCTCCAGGGGCTTGCCCGCCGGAGCCTCCTGCAAATGGCCATCCTGCAGATTGCGGATCACCAGCTTTTCCAACGCATCGAGACCGGGCGCCGCCAGCGCCTCGTCATAGGCCCGCAACCGGCCATAGACGGCTTCGCCGATGCTCTTCATCTGCTTGGGGACCTTGAGGTCGCTGATCCCCATTTCCCGCAGATTGCCGTCCATATCCCGGCAAAAGTGGTCAAACAGTCCCTGCGCCAGCGGCTCGGTGTCCGCGCCGCTGCCGCGCAGCCGCCCCAGCACCAGCGCGAGGTGCAGCACGATCATGTCGAAGCGGCCGTTAACCGTGTCGGGAACGCCGAAATCCCGGTAAAACGCCGGGCTTCGCGCTTGCGCCACGATCATGCCATACAGGCTGGCAATGGTTTCCTGCCGTGACGGGCTGCCGCGCCCTTCACTGGACTGGTCACTTGGCTGGCGGCGAAATCGAGTCCATATCATCGGGCTATCGTCGCGGATTGGCCGGCTGGGCCGGACGGGGCATATGGGGCGCCGGGTACGTGAACGTATCCGGGGATGCAAGAGTAAAAAGCCGGGCGAAAATCGAGCGAAATCGGGCGAAATGGCGAAGCAACATCAGCGTGCCGGAACTTCCGACGTGGCAACGGAACATGAAACGCGGCCGCGCCGGCGTCCGCTAGCGGCCTTGGCGCTGGCGCTGACGCTTGGGACTGCGCTCGGCCTCGGCGGCTGCGGCGGCTATTTCAGCGAGACGTTCCAGCGCGGCTACGTGCTGCCCGAGGGCGCGCTCGAACAGATTCCGATTGGGGCATCGCAAGACCAGGTGCTGATCGTGCTCGGCACCCCTTCCACCGTCGCCACCGTCAGCGGCGAGGCGTTCTATTATATCTCGCAGCGAACCGAGCGACCGGTCGCGTTCATGCACGAGGACGTCAGCGACCAGCGCGTGATCGCGGTCTATTTCGACAAGAACCGCAAGGTGCAGCGGCTCGCCAACTACGGCCTGAAGGACGGCAAGATTTTCGATTTCGTCAGCCAGACCACCCAGACCGGCGGCGAAGAGCTGGGCTACCTGCGGTATATCTTCAAGATCGTCGGGTAAGCCCTTCTGATTTCTTGGCTTTGACGCAAACAAAAACCCCGCGGCGCTGGCCGCGGGGTTTTTCGTATCGGGTGGTACCCGGCCCCCTTCGGAGCCGGGTGTTGTCCGGCATCAGTGAGCCAGGATCGCCAGCAGCAGCAGCGCCACGATGTTGGTGATCTTGATCATCGGGTTCACGGCCGGGCCGGCGGTGTCCTTGTAGGGATCGCCGACGGTGTCGCCGGTCACGGCCGCCTTGTGCGCGTCGGAGCCCTTCATGTGCTTCACGCCGTCCTTGTCGACGAAACCGTCCTCGAACGACTTCTTGGCGTTGTCCCAGGCGCCGCCGCCGGCGGTCATCGAGATCGCGACGAACAGGCCGGTGACGATCACGCCCAGCAGCATCGCGCCCAGCGCCGCGAAGGCGTCGGCCGGACCGGCGATCCAGCGCACGACGAAGAACAGCACGATCGGCGACAGCACCGGCAGCAGCGACGGGATGATCATCTCCTTGATCGCGGCCTTGGTGAGCATGTCGACGGCGCGGCCATAGTCGGGGCGATCCTTGCCCTCCATGATGCCCGGCTTCTCCTTGAACTGGCGCCGGACCTCCTCGACCACCGCCTGCGCGGCGCGGCCGACGGCCAGCATCGACATGCCGCCGAACAGGTACGGCAGCAGGCCGCCGATCAGCAGGCCGACCACGACGTAGGGGTTCTCGAGGCTGAACTGCACCGCCTTCACGCCCAGCTTGCCCTGGCCGATGAAGTACTTGAGGTCCTCGGTGTAGGCCGCGAACAGCACCAGCGCGCCGAGACCGGCCGAGCCGATGGCGTAGCCCTTGGTGACCGCCTTGGT
>JAHBZF010000006.1 GCA_019635575.1 Pseudolabrys sp.
CTTGAGCGACATGATCGGTCTCCGGGCTTGTGCTCAGTTCAACAAAGCGGGCGCGGCCGACAGGCTGTCGGCGCTCTCGGTGACGATGCGCTCCAGCGACGGGGCCTGCACCGCGACATTCTCCGCGAAGAAGCGGGTGAGGCCGATCCAGCGCGCCGGATCGGCGCCATCCGCGCCACGGATCGCCGCGAGCGCATTGCGCGCGAGGAGACATCCGCCGGTGGCGCTGGCGAACAGCCGCAGGAACGGCGTCGCGCCGGCGAGCGCCGCGTCATTCTTGCCCTGCGCCAGTAGCCAGCGGGCGGCGCGCTCGGTGCAATCGAGCGCTTCGCTGAGCCGCGCGGCCGACGCGCCGAGCGCCGGATCGTTGACGGCGGCCAACTCTGTCACGGTCTGACGCAGTTCGGCAATCAGCGCATCTGCGACCTTGCCGCCGTCGAGCGGCAGCTTGCGGGTGACGAGATCGAGCGCCTGGATGCCGTTGGTGCCTTCATAGATCGCGGCGATGCGCGCATCGCGATAGTGCTGCGCCGCGCCGGTTTCCTCGATGAAGCCCATGCCGCCATGCACCTGCACGCCGAGCGAGGCGACCTCGATGCCGATATCGGTGGAGAACGCCTTGGCGAGCGGGGTGAGCAGCGAGGCGCGCGCCTGCGCGGTCTGCCGCGCCGCCGGATCATCCGCGCGGTGCGCGCGATCGATGGCGACGCCGGTCGCATAACAGATCGTGCGCGCCGCGGCGGTGAGCGCCTGCATGGTGAGCAGCATACGCTTCACATCGGGGTAGTTGATGATGGTCTGCGGGCCTTGCTTGCGGTCGTGCGCATAAGCCAGCGCCTGCTGCGTCGCGCGATCGGCGATCGCCACGCCCTGCAGGCCGACGGCGAGGCGGGCACGGTTCATCATCGTGAACATCGCCTGCATGCCTTCGTGCTCGCGGCCGATCAGATAACTGATCGCGCCGCCATGATCGCCATAGACCATGGTGCAGGTCGGCGAGCCGTGGATGCCCATCTTGTGCTCGACCGAATGCGCACGCAGGTCGTTGCGCTCGCCTGGTTTGCCGTCCGCCGTCAGCAGGAACTTCGGCACAAGGAATAGAGAGATGCCCTTGGTGCCGGCCGGCGCATCGGGGAGGCGGGCCAGCACGAAATGAATGATGTTCTCGGTGAGGTCGTGTTCGCCATAAGTAATGAAGATCTTTTGCCCGGTGATGCGATAGGTGCCGTCGCCGGCGCGCTCGGCCCTGGTACGCAGCGCGCCGACATCCGAGCCCGCCTGTGGCTCGGTGAGTTCCATCGTCCCGGTCCAAACACCGCTGATGAGCTTTTCCAGATAACGCTGTTTCAGGTCGTCGCTGCCGAAATCGGCGAGCGCATCGACCGCCGCCATGGTCAGCACCGGGCCGATGCCGAACGCCATCGACGCCGCGTTCCACATTTCGATGCAGGCGGCGTTGACCGCCTGCGGCAGATCCTGGCCGCCCCAGTCGGCCGGGCCGGCGAGGCCGTTCCAGCCGCCGGCGATCCAGGTCGCGTAGGCATCTTTCCAGCCGGGAGCGGTGGTGACCGCGCCATCCTTGATCGGCGTGCCGCTGGTGTCGCCGGCGCGGTTGAGCGGCGCGATCACGTCATTGGCGACGCGGCCGGCTTCCTCCAGCACGGCGGCGACATCGGCTTCGGTCAGGTCGCCATAAAGGCCATCGGCCAGCGCCCGGTCGAAGCCAGCGGCATTCCGCAAGGTAAAGACGATATCCGACACCGGCGCGCGATAGGTCATCGTGGTTCCTCGGGCTGTCCTCGCGACACCGCGCCACGGCCGGGCGGATTTTCGCGATTTTCGCCATCCTAGGCGGCGTCCCCCGGCGGTCAACGCCTGTGCGTGACAGACACAATGCGTTGCGATAGGCAGGATCGGCCGGTATGGTCCGCGCGCCGCGCGAGGCCCCGGACCATCCGATCAGATCGACCGTTGAGGTCAGGCGATCAGGCCGGGCGTTTCGCGGCCGGATGGGGCATAGCCAAGTGGTAAGGCAGCGGATTTTGATTCCGCCATTCCCTGGTTCGAATCCAGGTGCCCCAGCCAGCCACAGAACCGATGCGGCGGGGTTGGAAGTCTCTGCAAACGGCAGTTCCTAAAAGGCCGTCCCTTAACTCAGTTGGCGTCTACCGCAGTTTCTGCGCGGCTTTCAGGGGTTGGAGGACCGCTCACCCTGCGGACGATGACGCCGCTCATGCCAACATCGTCGGCCTTGTGTGCTTTCGTAACGGCGTCGCTGCGTCGTCGCCGCTGGTCGGACTGGTGTGCATGCGCATCTGTGCATGCGCATCACCGCCGCCGTCGCTGCCTGGGAGAACGGTTGTTGCGAAAGCTTCCACCTGAGGCACAGGTCTGGCCGGCAACAACGGCGGCGGAAATGTCAGCTCTCAACTAACATTCCAACCGGACCACTCAGTCGGGGCCAGTCAGCACCTTGCGATCCGGTTGTTATTACCGATTCCAGCCCCGGCTATTTTGGGGAAATTCCGGCCTGACGAATAATGTGCTTCCAGCGGCTTATATCCGTTTTAAGGAGGTGCGAAAGCTGGTCGCCGTCGGTGATGTCGGGTGTCAGCGCGAGCGCTTGCAGCCGGGTCTTCACATCGGGAAGCGCGCTGATCTCCCGCATCTCCTTCTGCATCACCGCGATGACCGACGATGGTGTGCCGGCTGGCGCGAACATTCCGTACCAGAGGTCGACATTGAAATCCTTGTCGCTGATCTGTTCGTCGATGGTCTTCAGGTTGGCGACTTGCGGGATCGAGACCGGGCTGGAGATGCCGATGGCGCGGATGCGACCGTCGGCAAGGTTCGGCAGTGCCGATTGCACCGGCATGAACATCGCGCTGACTTCGTTGCGGATCAGCCCCGTCAGCGCGTCGCCCGCCCCCTTGTAGGGGATGTGCACCATGTTGATGCCGGTCGCGCTGCGGAACAGCTCCATCGCCAGATGTTGCGGTGTGGAAACGCCCGGTGAGGCGTAGTTCATGCCGCCCGGATTCGCTTTCGCCAGTGCCACCAGTTCGCTGACGTTGCTGGCCTTGGTGTCCTTGCTCACCACCAGCACCATCGCCCCCTTCAGCCACAAACCGATCGGCGCGAAACTTTTGACCGGATCGTAGGTGAGATCGAACAGGCTCGGGCTCATCGCCAGCGTGTTGGCGACGAGCAGCAAGGTATATCCATCCGGATTGGCTTTCGCGACCGCGGCCGAACCGATATTGCCGGCGGCACCGACGCGGTTTTCGACGATCACCGGCTGCTTGAGCCGCTGCTGCATCTTGTCGGCGAGCATGCGCGCCGCGATGTCGATGCCGGTGCCGGCGCTATACGGCACCACCAGCGTCACCATCTGCGACGGATAGGAGTCGGCGAAGGTCCGCTCGGGCGCCGCGGCGACCATGCCGCAGGCCACGGCGAGGGCGGCCAGTCCGTGAACGAGCCGTTGCGGGATCAGTGTCAACATCATCTTTCTCTATTCCCTTCGCGTTCAGACCGGGAAAACCAGCGTGGCCTGGCTCGGCGTTATTTCGCCGTCGCCGGTTCTGTTGCCTTGCAGTTTCTGTGCCGCGAAGGCTGCCGCCATCCGCCGGCGGATCCGGGTCATGTCGCGGTCCGGGGAGAGCAGCAACTCGTTGGCGCGGGATTCGACGAGGTCGCCGCCGGCCGCCGCCATCATGCTGTCTTCCGCCGATGTCTTGAGCTGGCGCGGCCGCACCACCTTCTCGAAGTGAGCCTTCAGGCGCGTGCGGTCTTCCTCGGTTTCCGCGCGCCAGGCGGCGTAACGGAACATGCGGGTCTGGGTGTAGTTGATCGGCACCTGGAACAGCCGCGAGACGTAGGGCGCGGCATTCTCGACCGGACGCAGCGCATTGGTGACGATCGCCGGCAGGTTGAACCGCTCGCCGCGCAGCGGCGCCAGCTTGTGGCCGTGTTCGAGGTGGTTGCCGTCGAGGTCGACCGAAATGCCGCGCAGGCCGTGGCCGTCGGTCTCGACGATCTGCACGCGCCGATCGGCGAGCGGTACGGCGCGTTTGCCGTCGGCCTTCTTTGCCTCCAGTTCCGCCAAAGCCTCTTTGTCGAGATATTGCAGGACGGCGTCATGTTGCTGCGATTCAACATGCAGGGTGACGGCGTGGTACGCATCGCTGCCGTCAATGACGAGCAGCCAGTTCGCGTTCCAGATTTCCGTCGGCAGCAGGAAATGCACGAACTTGTCCGGCTGGAACAGCTCTTCCGGCAGCGATTCTTCGAGCGGTGGGGCGGGGAATTTCTCCTCGTCGCCGAGATAGGCCCAGATCAGTCCGCCGACTTCCGCCGCGCGATAGCTGCGCACGCAGAGTTTCTTGCGGACGGCGGGGGTGGTTTCCTGTTCCCACGGGATCAAGGTGCAATCGCCGCCGCCGGCGAAGCGCAAGCCGTGATACGAGCACTGCAATTCGTCTCCCAGCACGCGTCCGACGGACAATTTCACGTAGCGATGCGGGCAGCGGTCGAACAGAACCTGCGGCGCGCCCTTGGAGTCGCGGAATACGACCAGGTCTTCATTGAGGCAGGTGACCGGCACCGGCGTCCCGGCCGGCACTTCGCTGCTCTGGATGATGGGGTACCAGAAGTTGCGCAGGCCGAGCTCGAGTCCGGCGGGCACGCCGCGGACGAGTTCAGGAACGGATGAAGCGGCGGGATTGCGTTGCAGGGAAGCAGCGTCGGCCATGTCGGGTCTCCGATATTCGGCGTTTGCAGCAACCGGGCTGCGGTCGCCGTTCACCCGTTCAGGCTAGGTGCTGTTTGGAATGAATCGCAAATAAGCAGCCCGCATAAGCCTTATGAGCACGGCTCATGCAACGGCGTTTGTTGTCAGCGCTTGCCGCGTCGCGGATTTTTTCGCTGGCTGCCGAATTCGGAGGACCATGCGTGCGTCGTATCGCTGCTGCGGAACAGCCGCACGAAATTTTGCCGCAGCCACATATTGGCGGGATCCCGGTGAAAGCGTTCGTGCCAATAAACCTTGAGGTCATAACGCGGCAGAGCGATGGGCGGCGGCAGCACCTTGAGCGGCAAGTGTCGTGAAAACGCGTTGGCGAGGCCGGACGGCATGATCACCAGAAGGTTCGTCTCCGCGATCAGCATCGGCAACACGACAAAGTCAGGAACGTTGAGCTGAACCCGGCGGCGGATGGCGTGTTTGGCGAAGGCGCGCTCGACCACCGCATGAGCCATGCCGCTCGGATCGGCAACCGCATGCTCGACCTTGAGGAACGCATCGAGCGACATGCCGTGGCGGAACAGCGGATGAGCCTTGCGCACGACGCAGACATATTTGGTGCGATAGAGCAGGCTTTGATGAAAGCCCGCGGTCAGGTTGGTGAAAAACCCGACCGCCAGATCGACTTCGCCGGAGGCGAGCGCTTCGCCCGGATTGCCGGTCGCGATCTGATGCACTTTCAGCGTTGTCGCCGGCGCTTCGCGCGCCAGCAGCGTCGCAAGCTGCGGCAGGAATGCGAGCTGGCCGATATTGTTGAGATAGATGTTGAAGCGCCGGTTGGCGGTGGCCGGATCGAATTTCTGCGCGGTAGCGAGTCCGTCGCGCAATGTCTCGAGCGCGGAATGCGCGGCCTGGCAGAGCCGCGTGCCGTAGGGCGTCGGCGTCAGTCCGCCGGTACTGCGCACGAACAAGGCGTCGCCGAGCTGGTTGCGCAGGCGCGCCAGCGCGTGGCTCGCCGCCGACTGGGTGATGCCAAGACGGCCTGCGGCAGCAGACAGATTGCTGGTTTCGGCAAGCGCAGCGAGCAAACGCCACTGCGTCATATCAATTCCGTTGAGCGACATATCTCAGCCTATCGAATTTCGCGCCCCTTGCCGAGAAGCGGCCGGTCATGCGGCGATCTGCGCGCGAGCGCCCTAAAACAGGGCGTTTTCCACATCCTGTTTGCTGCGCCCGAGAGGCAGATCTTCCCGCCGGTCGGGTGCGTCTCCGCAAATCGCTGTGGTTCTGCCCAATTATCGGCGCGCCCTGCGCAACATTCTGGCAGCGCAACTGCCTCTTGCAAACCAAAATTAGATAGGTACCAATCTATCTAGTTTGCGGCCATGGGGCAGCAGGGCCACGGCGGAGCCGGGGTTCGCTGTAGGGCCGCGGGCGGTCGTCGGTTCCGGAGTTCAGGGGAAATCCATGATGAAATTTACGGGCAAGGCGCTCTTTGCCGTCGCGTTGCTGACGGGTGCGCTGACGCATGTCGCGACGTTGGATCAGGCGCGGGCCGATGAGACCCGCCTCAAGCTGCATACCTATGTGCCGCTCGGCGTGCCGCCGATGGCGCACCTGATCAAGCCCTGGACCGATGAATTGGCCAAGGCGTCGAACGGCCAACTCAAGATCGATATCTATCCGTTGATGCAGCTTGGCGGCCGACAGCCGCAACTCGTGGATCAGGTCAAGGACGGCGTCGTCGATCTGGTCTGGACGCTGCTCGGCGCGACGCCGGGCCGTTTCCCGCGGACCGAGGTGTTCGAACTGCCGTTTACCCACAAGAGCACGCTCGCGACCAATCTGGCTCTGCGCGATATGTTGCCGCAGGAACTGGCGGGGGATTTCGCGGACTACAAGATCCTGCTGCTGCATGTCCATGCCGGCAACGCGATCCACATGAAGGACCAGGCCTTGCAGAAGCTTGAGGATTTCAAGCTCAAGAAGATCCGGTCGCCGGGCCAGATTTCCACCGAGTTTCTCGAGTCGATCGGCTCGACGCCGATTGCCACTACGCTGACCGACGTCTCGTCGATGATGTCACGCGGCGTGATGGATGGCGCGCTGTTGCCGTTCGACGTGCTGCCCTCGATCAAGCTGAACAGCCTGGTGCGCTATCACGTCCTGATGGCAGGCGATCAGCGGCCGACCACCGCGGTGTTCATGCTGGCCATGAACAAGAAAAAGTATGAGGCGCTGGCGCCGGAGTTGCGCAAGCTGATCGACGACACGACCGGCATCGATATGTCGAAGAAGGCTGCCGAAGTGATGGACCGGTTCGACCAGCTCGGCATCAAGGCGGCGCAGGACAGCGGCGCCAAGCTGATCACGCTCTCCGCAGCGGAAACCGACAAGGTCAAGCATGCGGCGGAGCCGGTGGTTGCCGCCTGGAGGAAGAAGCTCTCGGACGCCGGCGTCGATGCCAAGGCGATCCTGGCGCGTTCTCAGGAGCTTGGCGGCAAATACGCGACGAAGGCACCCCAGTGACATCCGGCCAGGGGGCCGGCAGCGGGCTGGTGAGCACAGGACGAATTCTTCTCGTCCTGTGTCGCATCACCGCGCTGCTCGGCGGCGCCGTTCTCGCCGGCATGATCGGCATGGACGTTGCGAGCATCGTCGGGCGGGTGCTGATCTCAAAAACCGTGCCGGGTGATTTCGAACTCATCGAGATCGGCACCGCGGTGACCGCGCTGCTGTTTCTGCCTTACTGCCAGATCATGCGGCAAAACGTGACCATCGATCTGCTGGTCCGCGATCATCACGCCCGATTGCTGCCGGTATGCAATGCCGTCGGCAATCTGCTGTTCACCGTGTTTGCGGTGATTGTGGCGTGGCGCTCGGTCGACGGCGGGATCGATCTTTGGCGCGGCGGCGACATGACCAGTGCGCTGCATCTGCCGCTGTGGCCGGTTTTTCCGATCGTCGTCGTGACCTTCGCGCTGCTCGCGATCGTCTCGTTCTACAATTTTTTGTGCGACATCGCGGCGCTGCGTGGGCGTCCTGTCGTCCTGCATTGAAGGCCTGACCCATGACCGGCGCGGAAATCGGCGTTGCAGGAATTGTGCTGCTTTTGGTTCTGTTGTTCCTGCGCATTCCCATTGGAATCGCGATGGTGTCGGTCGGCCTGGGCGGCTACGCGCTGCTCAACGGCGTGGATGCGACGCTGAATTATCTCAAGACCGCGACATACTGGCGCTTCTCGACCTATGATCTGTCGGTCGTCCCGATGTTTCTTCTTATGGGGGAACTGGCGGCGGGAGCGGGGTTGAGCAGCAGCCTGTTCCGGGCTGCGGCGACCGTGATGGGCCGCTTTCGCGGCGGCATGGCGATGTCGGTGATCGGCGCCTGCGCGGCATTCGGTGCGATCTGTGGCTCATCGCTGGCAACGGCCGCCACCATGACCCGCGTCGCCTTGCCGGAGCTTGAGCGCTATCGCTACGGCGCGCCGCTGACGGTCGGCTCGCTCGCGGCCGGCGGCACGCTGGGCATTCTGATCCCGCCCTCGATTGCGCTCGTCATCTACGCCATCGTGGTCGAAGGAAACATCGTCTCGATGTTCGCGGCGGCGATGGTTCCGGGCATTCTGGCGGCGATCGGTTACATCATCGCCATCCGTATCTATGTGTGGTTCAAGCCGGAGGCGGGGCCTGCGGGGCCGAAGGCTTCCGTTGGCGAGATGGCGCGCGCTTTCGCGGATACCTGGCCGATCCTGCTGATCTTCCTGCTGGTGATCGGCGGCATCTATATCGGCTGGTTCACCCCGACCGAAGCGGCCGCCATCGGTGCATTCGGCACGGGCGCCGCCGCGTTCTGGCTCGGTGGCATGCGCTGGCGCGGCCTGGTCGAGGCGCTTTTGCGCACGGCCAGCGCCACGGCGATGATCTTCCTGATCGTTCTCGGCGCCGAGTTCCTCAATTCGTTCTTTGCCCTGACGCGGATCGCGATGGTAGCGGCCGATATGATCGCACAAAGCGGCTTGCAGCCGCTGCTGGTCGTCGCGGTGATCCTGATCATCTATCTGATCCTCGGCTGCGTCATGGACAGTCTGTCCATGATCCTGCTCACGCTGCCGATCTTCTGGCCGATCCTGACCTCGCTCGACTTCGGCATGGACCCCGAACATTTCAAAATGTGGTTCGGGGTGCTGGTGTTGGTGGTCGTCGAGTTCGGCCTGATCACGCCGCCAGTGGGCCTCAACCTGATGATCATCAGTTCGATGGCGCCGCATGTTCCGACGGCACAGCTTTACCGCGGCGTGGTGCCGTTCATTCTCTCGGATCTGGTGCGCATCGCCGTGCTGTTCGCATTCCCGATCCTCTCGCTCGCATTGCCGATTTTCCTGGCGGTCCGATAAGCGAATCCGGGAAGCCCCGAGGCTTCCCGGATGCCTTGCGGATTTTCCCGGTTGCCGGGACGGATTTCGGGTTGCGAGGGTTTTTTCGGATGTTGTGAAAGGCCTTCCCTGGAAGCCGTTGAGGAGTTTCCGGCAGCCGTCTTTACAGCCGTTCCAACCAGCTATAGAATAGATAGTAATCTATATATTATGGCTGGACAGTGCTGAAGAAGGGGACAGACATGGCCGATTTCCTGCGCAATTACTGGTATGTGGCGGCTCGCAGCGAAGAGATCGGGCGCTCGCTTCTGCGCCGTGTCATCCTCAACGAGCCCATCGTTTTTTATCGCACCGAGGCGGGCGAAGCGGTCGCGATGGAGGATCGCTGCTGCCATCGCAGCGTGCCGCTGTCGATCGGCAAGCTGGTCGCGGATACCGTGCAGTGCGGCTATCACGGCCTCAAATTCGATAAAACGGGCCGCTGCGTCTTCATGCCTGGGCAGGACAAGATCCCGGCCGTGGCGAAAGTGAAAAGCTATCCGCTGATCGAGCGCTGGAGCATGATCTGGCTCTGGATGGGGGACGCGGAGCCGGACGAAAGTCTGCTGCCGGATTTCAGCATCATCGACAGGCCGGGCTGGGCTGCGGTCGGCGACTTCGTTCACATCAAGGCCGACTATCTGCTGTGCGTCGATAATCTGCTGGATCTCAGCCACATCTCCTATGTCCACGAGCGGACGATCGGCACGGTTGACGTTGCGCGGGCTGGTGTCCGCACTCAGCGCGACGGCGAGAACATCAAGGTGACGCGCTGGATGCTGGACGTGCCTCCCCCGCCGATGTTCCAGAAATTCGGCCTCGATACCAATATCGATCGCTGGCAGATCGTCACGGCGACAGCGCCTTGCTATCTGTGGCTCGAGGTCGGTGGCGCGAAGGCCGGGACGGGCGCGCAGGACGGAAATCGCCAGAACGGCATCGAGCGCTGGAACCTGAACTGCATGACGCCGGAGACCGATGGTTCGGCCTTCATGTTCTGGACCGAGGTGCGCAACTTCCAGATCGACGATCCGGCGGCCGGCGACATGCTGAAGTCGCAGATGAAAATGACGTTGCAGGAGGATGCCGACATCCTCGAACTGCAGCAGCGGACCATGGATGAGATGCCGGGCGCATCGACCGTCGATATCACCTTCGATGCCGGCTCGATCCAGTTCCGTCGTCAGGTCAAGCGCCTGCTGGAACAGCAGGCTGCGCAGGCGGCACGGGTCAGCGAGCCGGCCTGAGCCGGTCACAGGATGCGGATTGGCAATGCCGGATATCGCTTCGCTCGAACAAAATTCTTCCGCTGATGCTGTCACGTCTGACCGGCTTGCGCTGGTCGTTGCGCGTCGCGAGGTCGTCGGCACGGGGGTGGTGCATATCGAACTGCGATCCCCCGATGGACAGGCGCTCCCGCCATTCGAGGCGGGCGCCCATGTGGATGTTCACATCCGGCCGGATCTCGTGCGGCAATACTCCCTGTGCGGCGATCCTGCCGACACGAGCCGCTATCGCCTTGCGGTGCGGCTGGAGGCGCAGTCGCGCGGCGGCTCGGCGGCGATCCATTCCGATCTGGCGGAAGGGGATCGGCTGCAGATCGGTTCTCCGCGCAATCAGTTTCCGCTTGCGCGCGAAGCATCGCGGGCGGTGCTGGTCGCCGGCGGCATCGGCATCACGCCGCTGATGGCGATGGTTCATGCGCTCGATCGGGCCGGAATTCCGTTCGATCTGCATTATTGCGTGCGCAGCCGAAACGGCGCTGCGTTTCTCGATGAACTCGCGGCCACGCCGTTCGCCGGCCATGTGTCATTGCATGCCGACGACGATGCGGCGAGCCATTTCAATGCGTCCGTCCTTCCGCAGGCGCAGGCCGGAACGCATCTCTATGTCTGCGGGCCGGGTCCGTTCATGGACGCGCGCATCGCCGAAGCGAAAGCGGCGGGATGGGCCGACGATCATCTGCATCTCGAGCGCTTCAGCAACGAAGTCGATCGCACCGGCGATGTCTTCACCGTGACCGCTGTCCGTAGCGGCGTGACGGTGACGGTCGCGGCGCAGGAAACCATCGCCGAGGCGTTGATCCGCGAGGGGGTCGACGTGGCGCTCTCTTGCGAGCAGGGCGTCTGCGGTACCTGTCTGGTCGATGTGATCGCGGGCGTGCCCGACCATCGGGATTGCTACCTGACGGACGCGGAAAAAGCAGCGAATCGCCAGATGACCATCTGCTGTTCGCGCGCCAGAAGCGCGTCGCTGACCCTCGACGTATAAAGCGGGGTGAGCGTCAGGCTCTTGTCATTCGTAAGGCCGGGCCGCTACATAGCATCTGCCGCTGCGCGCCGAACCGGCTGCGCCGCGCGCTGATGCGGATGTCGGCCTTTTTCCCGCCGGCGTTGGACAGGGGCTGACATTGACATCTCGATCGGTCGCACCGAAGGGCGCCAAGCTCACCCGGCAGGTGCTGGAATATAAGCTCGACGACAGTGTCGGCTTCATGATCACGATCACCGATCGTCGCATGAAGCCGCTCCTCAAGAAGTGCCTGGCCGTTGAAGGCGTGACCTATGGCATGTGGTTCTTCCTGCGGGTGCTGTTCGAGGAAGACGGATTGACCCAGCGGGAGCTGAGTCACCGCGTCGGCATGATGCAGCCGACCACGGTGGCGGCGCTGCGGGCGATGGAGAGCAGCGGTTTCGTCACCATCAAGGAAGACAAGAAGGACAAACGCCGGATGCGCATCTTCCTCACCGAGGAGGGGCGGCGGGTCGGAGCGCGCATCCTGCCGATGCTGCATCAGCTCAACGACTTCGCGCTCAAGGATGCCACCGCGGAGGAGTTCCAGGTCCTGCGCCGCGTTCTGCGCAAGGTCCGCCACACCATCGATACGGAACCGTTCAAGCCTGTTCCTAGCGGTGGGCGAGGGGGGCGTTCAAAAGCCCGGACGCGCTTCTCGGACGACGACTAGAACCGCGTTTCGCGGACTCAAAGCCACGGATGTTCGGTTTCGATGGCCTGCGCGAGCGCGAGCAGCGCGTCGTCGCGCCCGTAACCGGCGACCAGTTGCATCGACACCGGCAGCGGCGTGTCGATCCCACCGACCGGGATGGCGATGGCCGGCAGGCCGGCGATGTTCACGAACGGATAGAAGATCGCCGCATCGCGCGGGCCTGCATCCCGGCCCGCGATCATCTTGGGATAGGGCTGATCGAGCGCCCATGGAAAGCACGGCGAGGTCGGCGACAGCAGCACGTCGCATTCGCCGAAAAGCCGATCGAAGCGGCGACGTACCGCGTGCATTTGCGCGATCGTCTCGACATAGTCCGCCCCGCCGAGTTTTGCGGCGCGTTCGATCAGCCCGTCGATCACCGGCGTCAGCGGCGCGGGCAGCGTCGCCGGCATACCGCGGCGTGCCGCTGCGGTTCCGGCGGCGATCAGCACCGACCAGATCGCTTCCATCTCCGTGAGCGTGTAAGGCGCGGCGCATTCGCTGACGTCATGGCCCATGGCCTCCAGCCGCCGCGCGGCCGTGGCGACGCCCGCGGCGATGACCGGATCGACCGGCTTTCCCTCGACCGTTGGAAAATAGCGGATCCGCAAGCGCTGCGGCATCGGCGCCGCGGCGGCAACGCCCATGAGTGTGGTGCGGTCGGCTTGATCCGGCCCGCGCAGGACATTGAAAAGCAACTGAATGTCGGCAACGCTGCGCGCCATTGGCGCGATCGCCTGACAGTCATAGGTGGTGGTTGGGAAGAATGTGCCGCGGGCGATCATGCCGTTTGACGGACGAAAGCCGACCGTTCCGGTATAGGCCGCCGGCCGGCGCGCGGAGCCGCCGGCATCGGTACCGACAGCGAGCGGCCCGAGCCCGGCCGCGAGCGCCGCGGCTGCGCCGCCGCTCGATCCGCCGGGCGTAAGCGTGAGGTCCAGCGGATTTCGGGTCGCGCCGAACAGCGCATTGTCGGTCACGCCGGCCAGCGCAAGCTCCGGCAGGTTGGACTTGGCCCAGATCACCGCGCCGCCCGCGCGCAGACGGGCGATCGACGGATCGTCCTCCGGAGCGATGCGGTCGGCATAGACCCGGCTGCCCCACGTCGCCTTCATGCCGCGCACCGCGAGATTGTCCTTCACGGTGACGGGGATGCCGTCGAGCGGCCCGAGCGTTTCGCCGCGACGGCGCCGTTCATCGGACTGCTGCGCGGCGCTGCATGCCGCATCCGGATCGATGTCGATCAGGGCATTGATCTGCGGATTGATCGCATCGGTTTGCTGCAGCACGGCATCGATCAACTCGCGCGCGGACATGTCCTTTTGCGCGAGCGCTGAACGGCAGGATACGGCGGTGCCCGGCGGGAGGGTCGGCATGGTTTGCGTCTGCATACGAGGAAGGTGGATTCGTTATAATCGAGTTTGACACCCGCTGGTGCTGCAAGTATATAGCAATCTAACTAATTTTACGATTTCTCCTTGTTTGGAGGGGTTTTTGGTCAGTTTCGAAGTTGAAAGATTCATCTTTGAACTCAAGAAGGACGAGGTCCTGCAGCAGGCGCTGAAGGCCCGCAGCCCTTCCACCTTCGATGGCTTCACCTTGCGCGACGAAGAGCGCAAGGCATTGCGCGATGGAGACATCGAAAGCTTGTATCGCATGGGTGTGCATCCGCTGTTGTTGGCGCCTTATTCGCGCTACGTCGGCATCGCCTCGCCGGATTATCATCAGCGGCTGGATGCGCTGAAGGGCGTGCAGACGTTCAGCAGCGAGCGACGCTTCGCCAAAGCAACGAACAAGTCGGGAGGCAAGGCCAATGGGTGAGCTTGTCATGGCTGCGGCGATGAGCCATGCGCCGGGGATCGCCGCCTTTACCGACAAGGCGACCGAAGAAGAACGTAGCGCTTTTCTCGGCGGCGCCGCCGAACTGCGCAAGGTGCTCGCCGCTGCGAAGCCGGACGTGATGATCTATCTCGCGCCGGATCACTTCACCAACTTCTTCGTCGACAAGATGCCGGCATTCTGCATCGGCGTGAACGAAGGCTATGAGGGGCCGGTCGAGAAATGGCTCGGCATTCCGAAAGGCCCGGTTCCGGGCGCGCCGGACCTCGCCACGCATCTGCTCGAAGCTGCGATGGACAAAGGGTTCGATCCGGCATTCTCGCGCGGGCTGCAGCTCGAGCACAGCGTCATGGTGCCGATGAACCTCATCCGCCCGGAGCGCGACATTCCGATCGTCTGGATCATGGCGAACTGCCAGATTCCGCCGATGCCGTCACTGCGGCGCTGCTATGAGTTCGGTCAAGTCATCCGCTCGGTGATCGACGAGCGCAGCGAGCGCGTCGCCGTGATCGGCACCGGCGGCCTTTCGCATTCGCCGGGCGCGGCGGAAGCCTATGATCTCGATCCGGAGTTTGACCGCGAGTTTCTCGCGCTGCTCGACAGCGACAATCCGAACGCGATCCTCGACATTCCGCCGGCGCGTCTCGACAAAGCCGGGTTCGGCACCTGGGAAGTGCGGCTGTGGGCGGTCACGCTGGGCGTCACCGGCGGTCGCCGCGCGAAAACACTGGCCTACGCCCCGGTGAAAGCCTGGCAGACCGGTTGCGCCGTAGGGTTGTTCGTCTAGCGGATGTCGCCATGACAACCGAGCAGCGGCGCAAAGCCCGGCTGGCGATCGGATTGCGGTCCACGGCCCAGAGCCTGTCGCTGATCGGCAATGCTGCTTCCGCTTTTGCGGATCGTGGGATCGATCTGGAGATTGCGCAGATCGAAACCGCCGGACCCGCCGGCATCGCCGGCCTGATGCGTGGCGATTGGGAGTTTGCCGAGTTCGGCGCTGTCCCCGTCGTGCAATGGGCGATGGAAGGTCAGGATCCGGTGATCCTGATGGCGGCCGAACCGGTCTCGGCACTCTATATCCTCGCCGCCAAGGGCGTCATGCAGCCGCGCGATCTCGCGGGTGGGGAGGTCGGCGTGCTGACCGCCGCCGGACAGACCGGCTACAGCGCCAAAGAGATGTTGCGGCGCTGGGATTTGTCCGGCGCGGTTGGGCTTGCGGAGTTGATGCGCTATCCGGCGATCCTGGATCGGCTGGTGCAGGGGACAATCCGTGGTGGCGTGCTGACGGCGGACTATCGGTTCGCGGCGCCGCCGGAGGCGGGCATCTCCGTGCTTGCTAATCTCGGGGCCGAATTCCGCTTCCAGGGGCCGGTGCTGGCTACGACATGGCAGTATCTGCGCAAGCATCGCGATGTCGTCGAACAGGTCGTCGCCGGCTATTGCCAGGCCATCCATGTGTTCAAGACCCGACCTGATATCGTGCGGCCGGTGCTGCAAAGGCATCTGCCATTTGCCGACGCTGCCGGCGTGCAGCGCATCCACGAATTCTATGCCGAGCGGTTCTCGCGCATTCCGCGGCCGTCCGTGGCCGGACTGCAGGCGGTGATCGACTCCTGCCGGAAGAATAATCCGGGGCAACGCGAACTGACGGTCGAGGATGTCTACGATCCTTCCGTGCTCGACGCGCTGGAACGGCAAGGGCTGTTCAGTTCCCTCTATCAAGCTGCCTGACGCAGCACGCCAACAGGACACAAACGATGGATCTCGGAATCAAGGGTCGGACCGCGCTCATCACCGCAGCGAGCCGCGGCATCGGGCGGGCCTGCGCGCTCAGTCTTGCTGCTGAAGGTTGCAATGTCGCGATCTGTGCCCGCGGCGATGACGAATTGCAGAAGACCGCCGCCGATATCCGCGGCCAGACCGGGGCGACGGTGTTTGCGCAGGCAACTGATCTGTCCTCGCCGGAGCAGCTCGGATCGCTGGTCGCGAACACGCACAAGACGTTCGGCAGCATCGACATCCTCGTTGCGATCTGCGGCTCGCCGAAGCGCGGAACGTTCGAGGATATCACCGACGAGGATCTGGTGACGGCGTTTGCCACGACCGTGCTGTCGCTGGCGCGCATGGTGCGGCTGGTCGTGCCACATATGCAGGCGAAGAAATGGGGACGGGTCGTGACCGTGCAGTCGCGCTCCGTTCGCGAGACGATTCCGGAATTGTTTGCGTCAAATTCCACGCGCCCCGGCGCCGCGGGTTTGATGAAGGATATGTCGCGCGAGTTC
Source organism: Pseudolabrys sp. (assembly GCA_019635575.1). Lineage (GTDB taxonomy): Bacteria > Pseudomonadota > Alphaproteobacteria > Rhizobiales > Xanthobacteraceae > Pseudolabrys. The sequence goes on from JAHBZF010000006.1 coordinate 16,266, forward strand.
GGCGGTGCCGGCATCCTGTTCAATACGATCGTGCCGGGCCGGATCATGACCGACCGCTTCCTCGGCGGGATCGAAGCGTCGAAGATGTCGCGCGACGATTATATCCGTTCGAAGATCGGCGACGTGCCGGTCCAGCGATTCGGGACGCCGGAGGATATTGCCGGAGCCGTGACGTTCCTCGCTTCCGAACGGGCAAGCTATATCACCGGCGCCGCGCTTCCTGTCGACGGCGGCGTGATCCGCGCGGTTTGAGCCGGTCGAGCCCGGCGCGCAAGACGTGCCGGATATCTTCAAAATCGTCTAGCGACCACCGATGTTGCTGCGGAGATAACTAGCCCTCGCTGCAAGGATGTGAGCCGTCATGACCGCTCGCGCCCATTCCGGATCTTGGGCGGAAAATGCAGCAATCAGTTCACGGTGATGAGAAAAGCTCCGCGTCGGCTCGGCGGCCGTATAGCGTTGATAGGTTTTTAGAATCACTGTCATCTCGATCAACCCGGCCATGAGCGCCTGGAGGCGCTTACTGTTAGCTGCATCCAAAATTTGGCGAATATACGGGGTGACATGAGCGCGGCGCTCGCGCGGGACCGTGAGCGCGCGTTTCGCATCGCGACATTGAGTCGATGTTTCGCAGATCCTCGCAGGCGATCTGTGCAGGAGGCGTGGACAGTCAGATGCCCTTGGTCCAGTCGCTGATCAATTCAACTGACATGTCGATCAGGTCAGGCTGGCCGAACAGGTAGTGCGTTCCGTTGGGAATGTCGTGCGAGGTGACGCGCGTGCCGCCGGCCTTGCGCCATTCCGCCATGTGGCTCGGAAACACCGACGCATCGGCCGTGTGCTCCAGCAGCAAAACAGGTTTGCTGGTGTTGGCGAGATTGCGCGGGCCATCGGCGCGGGAATGATCGAACGACCACTGGCTCAACCATGCCGAGCACGTGGTGAAACGGCCCAGGCTGTTGGTGCTGTTGTTGACGCCCTTCGGCGACATCTTGTGACTGAGGCTGCGGATGCCGCCGGCGACGCGCTTGTTGGCGTCGAGCGCGAGATCGAGATAGCGCGGATCGGCATAGGTCCGGTAGACGATAAAGGCTTCGTCGTGGATCGGCTCCGGCCGCGACCGCAGATAGCGCAGGCGATCGATCGCGCGCTCGGAAATGCGCTTCACGCGCGCATGTTGCGCCGCGCGATAGCGGCCGACGAACTCCGGCGAATAGGGCGGCGTGTTCTCGCTGCCATACATGTCGAGTGCCGGATTGACCGAGAGCGGATCATTCTCGTCGATCACGGACGGATCGATCGCCGACAGCATGACGCGGGCGCGGCCGATATGCGCGGCCGTCAGTGCGATGGCGTCGGCGGGCGGAAGGTCTTGCGGCGCGATATCGACCGGATCGCCGGCGGGCGTATCCTTGATGGTGAGCCGCTCGGCCTGTGCCTGATAGAAGCTCATCGTCGAAGCGCCGCCGGAATTGCCGATCAGCAACACTTTCTCGAAACCGAGCTTTCTCAGATAGGCGACGCCGGCGCCGACATCGAGCAGCACATATTCCATCAGCAGCAGGGAATCGTTGCCGATGTAGCGGGTATTGAGCGCCAGGGTCGAAATGCCGCGTTGGGCGAGCGGCTCGATGAGATAGTGGCCCATATAGTTGCTGGTCGGATGCAGCAGCAGCGCCGCCACTTTCGAGCCCGCAGGACGCGTCAGGCGGCCATAGATGCGCGGTCGTCCAATATGGAGACCCGACTGGTTCTCCATCGCGGCGCCGGGTTTCACGTCGAGAGTGACGAGCTCGGAGTCGTGCATCGTGTCGGCCCTTAAATTCTAAATTGTAAAATATATGTTCTATATTATGGATATTGTGTCGAGGGTCCGGAGTCGAGCCTTTCCTCGAAATTATTTTGGACTCTTGTTGCCGCAGGCGCGTCCGGTTGACTTGGCCTCTGTCTCAATTCATAAATTGGAATATATGTTCTGTAATATAGAACATTTTGGGATTCGGGTACGCCGCGTGTGCCGGTGCCGCCGAGACAGACAACGAAAGTTCAAGGATGGCTGACGCCGCGACGAAGACCGGGATCGTGACCGACCGCTCTGCATTGTTCAAACCCCTCGCTCTCGGCGACATTACCCTTCCGAACCGGATCGTCATGGCGCCGATGTCGCGCATGCGGTCCAACAGCGACGGCGTGCCGTCCGATCTCAATGTCACATACTACCAGCAGCGGGCGTCGGCGGGCCTGTTGATCTCCGAGGCAACCTGCGTATCACGGCAGGGGACCGGCTATGCCAACTCGACGGCGATCTACAGCGATGCGCATATCGCGGGGTGGAGCAAGATCGGTGACGCGGTTCATGCGAGCGGCGGCCGGATTGTCATGCAGCTTTGGCACGTCGGCCGGATTTCGCATTCCTCGCTCCAGGAGGGCGGGCGTCTGCCGGTCGCGCCGTCGCCGATCGCGCGCTCCGGCGAGATCCTGACTCCGTCCGGCGCGAAACCCTATGAAATTCCCCATGCTCTGACCGTCGATGAGATCGCCGGCGTGGTGGAAGACTACCGGTTGGGCGCATTGCGGGCGAAGCAGGCGGGCCTCGATGGCGTCGAGGTGCAGTGCGCGAACGGATTCCTGCTCGAGCAGTTTCTCAACGATGCGACGAACCGGCGTTCGGACCGTTACGGCGGCAGTATCGAGAACCGCGCGCGGTTGCTTTTCGACGTGCTCGATGCGGTCTGCTCGGTGTGGAACGAGAGAAAAGTCGGTGTGCGGCTGTCGCCGTTCAGTACGGCTCACGATTGTTTCGACAGCGATCCGGCGGCCTTGCATAGCCATGTGGTTGCCCGTCTTGCCTCGCGCGACCTTGCCTATCTCCATTTCTACGAGCCGCGTGCCGGCGGAGCAGGGCGCGCCGACAACGTCACGGCCGGCGTGCCGTTCGTCTCGGAGATGATGCGCACGCTGTATCCGAATCCGATCATTGCCGCCGGTGGCTTCAACGCCGACACCGCGGCGGCGGCGGTGGCGCGCGGCACGATCGATGCCGTCGCATTCGGGCGGAATTTCGTGTCGAATCCCGATTTGCCGGAACGTATCCGCACCGCACAAGCCCTTACGCCCTATGACCGCTCGACGTTCTATGCCGGCGGGGCGAAAGGCTATATCGACTATCCGAAACTGATTGCCGGATAGCGCCGTCGCGCGCGACGCGGATGGTGAACCGGACCGGTCAGGCCGATTGTTTGGCGGCCTGATCGAACACGAACCGCAGAACGCCGCCGGCGCGGAAATAGGCCTTCTCGATGCTGGTATCGAGACGGCAAAGAACCGGTTGTTCGCGACGGGTACCATCCGGGCGCGTGATCCGCAGCGTGATCGTCTGCGGTGTTTCCATGTCCGCGGACAGGCCGAGGATATCGACCGTCTCATCGCCGGCGATCGCGAGATCACGCGCGGTGACGCCCGCGGGCAATTGCAGGGGCAGCACGGCCATCAAGGCCAGGTTCGATCGGTGAATGCGCTCGAAGCTTTCGGCGATCACCGCCTTGATCCCGAGCAGCGAGGGGCCGCGCGCGGCCCAGTCGCGGGCCGAGCCGGTGCCGTATTGGCGGCCGGCGAACACCACGCTCGCCGAACCCTGTTCCTTGAGCGTGGTGGCGCAATCGAAGAGGAAGCGCGGTCCGGGATCCGGGTGAACGCGGCTATAGGGGCCGTCGACACCGGGAACCATCGCATTCTGCAGGCGAGGATTGGCAAATGTGCCGCGCGCCATCACGTCATGGTTGGCGCGGCGCGAGGAATAGGAGTTGAAATCCTGTGCGGCAATACCGCGCGACTTGAGGAATTGCCCGGCCGGGGAGTTCTGCGAAATCTCGCCGACCGGCGAGATGTGGTCGGTGGTGGTCTGGTCGCCGAGCACCGCCAGCACGCGCGCGCCATGAATATCCCCGAGCCCGGATGTCAGATGGTCGCCATCGACGAAAGGCGGTTTGCGGATATACAGGCTGTCCTCATCCCAGGCGAAGCAGTCGCCGCGCGTGATCGGCAGCGATTGCCAGCGGTCGTCTCCTGCGAACACGTTGCGATAGGAGGTAAGGAACATCTGGCGCGATATGGTCTGCCGGATGGCGCTGTCGATATCCTCCGCGCTCGGCCAGATGTCGCGCAGGAAAATGTCCGTTCCGTCGGCGGCCGTGCCGATCGGATCGCGCGTCAGATCGACGTTGATGTTTCCCGCGAGCGCATAAGCGACGACGAGCGCGGGAGAGCACAGGAAGTTTGCCTTGATGAGCCGATGAATGCGGGCCTCGAAATTGCGGTTGCCGGAGAGGACCGATACCGTGGCCAGCTTGGTTGCTTCGATCAGGCGGGTGATCTCGTCGGACAATGGGCCCGAATTGCCGACGCAGGTCATGCAACCGAAGCCGACAACGTCGAAGCCAAGCGTCTGGAGGGGCTGCTCCAGCCCCGCGGCGCGCAGATAGTCGATGACGACCCGCGAGCCGGGGGACATCGATGTTTTCACCCAGGGTTTCGTTGTCAGCCCGCGTTTCACGGCATTGCGGGCAAGGAGCCCCGCGCCGATCATCGCCGACGGGTTTGACGTGTTGGTGCAGCTCGTGATCGCCGCGATGGCGATCGCGCCATCGACCGGTGTGTTGCCGGCGGTCCGCTCCGGTTTGTCGTCAATGCCGGCATGCTTGCGGAAGCGTTGCCCCACATTCGACAGCGGGATGCGTTGATCGGGCCGGCCAGGGCCGGATACCGAGGGCTCGACGGCGCCGAGATCGAACACCAGCGTTTCGCTGAATGCCGGCGCCGGCATCGACGCATCGTGCCAAAGGCCCTGCGCCCGGGCATAGGCTTCGACCGCGGCGATATGGGCTTCGTCGCGGCCCGTGTTCCGCAGATAGCGAAGGGTTTCGTCGTCCACCGGGAAAAATGCGCAGGTGGCGCCGTAGTCCGGCGCCATATTGGCGAGAGTCGCGCGGTCGGCCAGCGACAGATGCGTAAGACCGGAACCGAAGAATTCGACAAACCGCTCGACCACGCCGTATTTGCGCAGCATTTCGGTCAACGTCAGAACCGCATCGGTCACCGTCGCACCGGCCGGCAATGCTCCGACGACTTCGACGCCGATGACTTGCGGAATGAGCATCGACAGCGGTTGTCCCATCATCGCTGCTTCCGCCTCGATGGCGCCGACGCCCCAGCCGAGAACCGCGAGGCCATTGACCATCGTGGTGTGGCTGTCGGTGCCGATGACCGTATCGGGATAGAGAAGTGTTTCCGGCTGGCTCTCGGTTCGCGCGACAACGGATGTCAGGAATTCGATGTTGATCTGGTGACAGATGCCCTGGCCGGGTGGGACCACACGAAAATTGCTGAAGCTGTCCTGCGCCCATTTCAGGAAGACGTAACGTTCGCGGTTTCGTTCGTATTCGAGATCGAGATTTTTCTGCGCTGCGCGCGGGCTGCCGTAGTTATCGACCATGATCGAATGATCGATCACGAGATCGACGGGAATGCGCGGGTTGATGACGCGTGGATCCTGGCCGGAGGCGTGCAGAAGGTCGCGCATGCTGGCGAGATCGAGCATCCCAGGGAGACCGGCGGCTTCCTGCATCAGCACGCGTGAAGGCCAGAAGCGGATTTCCGTGCCGACGCTATCCCTGGAGTAATTGATCAGCGCGCGAAGAGCCTCATCCGTGACGTGCCCGGTGTCGCAATGGCGGAGCTGGTTTTCGATCAGGATCTTGATGGTGCGCGGCAGACGGGAGATGTCGCTCGTCGTATCGATGGCGTCGATCGCGAAATAGCTGAATTGGGATTGGCCCACCGAAAGCAAGCGTCGCGTCTTTTTGGGGAGATGGCTTATCAAGGTCGGTCTGCCGATTATGTTCTATATTATAGAATATATGTTCTATTATGTGGCTAACGAACCTGTGTCCAGAGGAATCCGTGTTTTGCCCGCATCGCGATGTGGTCAGTGGTTTTTCGTGACCCTTGTGGCGTCGAGACGAGGGCGCGCGGACTCGCTAAGGTTGACTTTCGGAAACCCTTATATCATAACATTTGGAAATTATGTTCTATATTATAGAACAAATTGCAGATAGGCGACGGGCGATATGGACGGCCGTTCGACGGTTTTGAAAATGGAGAGCTGCTGATGATGATCCAGAAGCTGTATCATGTGGCCTATCGCTGCAATAATTCGCAAGAGACCGTGGATTTCTACACGAAGGTGCTCGGTCTCAAATTCGCGATGGCCGTCAGCCAGGATCGCGTGCCGTCGACGGGCGAGGAAGTTCCCTACATCCACATCTTTTTCGAGATGGCGGACGGCAGCAACGTCGCGTTCTTTGAATTGCCGCAGGCCGCCAGGGCGATCCCCGACACCAACACGCCGCCATGGGTGCAGCATCTTGCGCTGGAGGTCTCCAGTCGCGCGGATCTCATGGAGATGAAGGAGCGGCTCGAGAAGAACAACGTGTCGTTTATCGGCCCGGTCGATCACGGTACCATCAACTCGCTGTATTTCTTCGATCCGAACGGACACCGGCTCGAAGTGGCGCTGCGCGTGAACGAGCAGGTTCGCGAGGAGCGTGCCAAGGCTCGTTTCGATGTGCTGAAGGACTGGAATGCCAAATGGCATCCGGAACTGGCCAAGGCCCGTCACTAGCCGTCAAACTTTGCGCGGGGATCCCGCGCCGCTGAAAGAAAACGACCCCCGCACCGATGGTGGCGGGTCGTTTTCGTTCGGGCCGATCTCGCGAGAGGCGAAACGGCGATCCGATGCCGTGAACTGTTACCGTTTGGGGCTATAGCCGAGCGCCGCCGAGATGGCGTTGGCCGCCTTGTGAATGCTCGGCGTGATTTTCTTCAGGTCGGTAAGCTTGGCGCGGGTGGTCGGGATCGACACGCCGACCGCCGCGATGACCGCGCTCTCGGCGTTCCGGATCGGCGCGGCGGCGCCGATGGTCTCCGCATGCCATTCGCCGCGGTTAAAGGCGATTTCCTGCTCCTTGATCTTCTCCAACTCAGCCTTGAAGTTGGCTTTGCTGACGATCGTCTGCGGCGTGTGCTTGTCCAGATGCTTCATGACCTCGTCGAGCACCGACGGCGGCTGAAACGCGAGAATGGCCTTGCCGGTGGACACGCAGTGGGCCGGCGCGCGGCCGCCGATCCGTGTCGCCGGACGCAGGTGATGCTTGCACTCGACCTTGTCGAGATAGATCACTTCCACACCAGACAGCAGGCAAAGGTGGATGGTCTCGCTGGTCTCGTCCGAGAGAGCTTGCAGATGCGGCGCGGCGATCTGTTTGAGATCGAGACGGTCGGAGATGCGAGTGCCCATCTCCCACAGCTTGAATGAGGCCGTGTAGCGGCGCCCTTCCGGCAGATAGTCGATGTAACCGAGCTGGCGCAGCGTATCGAGCGTACGGTGCACATTGCTCTTGGTGAACGACAACTGCTTGGCGATTTCGGTGATGCCGACCGGTTCGTCGGCTTTGACGAGAAATTCCAGAAGGCGAAATGCTTTTGCGACTGTCTTGTCCATCGTGATTCTGCGGCTTTCTGCGCTTTGGAAGGATGACTTAACAATCGTTCGCTGTGACTGGCAGATATAGGCCCCGTCTTCCGCCCGTCAAGTAAACGGCACGCCCGCCGGCATCGAGAGAAGCCTGTCGGTTTGATGCGAAAGGGCAGCCTCGGCTCGATGGGCGATGGCGAGAAGCGGGATATCCTGCATATGGCGGCCGACCAGCATCAGCCCCACCGGCGGCATGTTGGGCTCATGGCACGGCAAGGTTATGGCCGGGACGTCGAGAATATTGAACGGGCTGGTGTTACGCAGCACGCGGCGATTGATCCGCAGGGTGGTGTCTTCATCCAGAAGGTCGGCGAACCGGGGCGGGACCGACGCCACCGTGGGGCAGGCCAGAATATCGACAGCATCCATCAGCCGTGCAAATGCGGCCTGCGCTCTGGCTTGGGCCTTGAGGGCCCGCTGGTATTTTTCATCCGGATGGCCGGCGAAACGCTCGATCTGCATGCGAACATGCGGGTCGAGCCCGCTGGAAGAAGCCAGCAATCCCTGGTGGGTGCGGTAAGCCTCCGGGCCGACCAGTCCGCCTTCCGCGATCACGTCGAGAACCAGATCCAGCTCATGGCAAGGCGTTTCCACGATCCGGGCTCCGGCGTTCGCCAGGCGACGCACAGCCGCTTCGAAAGCGGATGCGACCGGGGCGTCGAGATCGTCGGTCAGGAACCGGGTTGGCGTGGCGATGCGAAGTCCGGTCAGGTCGTGATGGGTCAGCTCCGGCACGACGGTGCCGGACATGACAGCATCGAGTAACGCACAGCACGCGACCGTTCGGGCAAGCGGGCCGACCGTATCCTGTGATGACGACAATCCCACCATGCCGGCGCGCGATACGCGCGCCTGGGTCGGTTTGAAGCCGACCACGCCATTGAAGGCCGCGGGAATGCGGATCGAGCCGCCGGTGTCGGAACCGATGGAGGCGACCGAAAAGCCGTGTGCGACGGCAACGCCTGCGCCGGCCGATGAGCCGCCGGGAACGCTGTCGGGACGGAGGGCATTTCGCGGCGTGCCGAAATGCGGATTGAGGCCGAGGCCGGAATAAGCCAGTTCGGACATGTTGGTTTTGCCGACCACGATGGCGCCCGCCGCGCGCAGCCGCGCGATTGCCGGCGCATCGCGGAGCGCCGGCGGATTGTCCCGCAGCGCCAGCGAACCCGCCGTTGTCGTTTCGCCGGCGACGTCGAAGAGATCCTTGATGGAGATCGGCAGCCCGGCGAGCGGACCGTGGATCGGCTGTTCCGCACGGTCGATCGCGGCCGCCTGCGCCAACGCCGCATCCCGATAGAGACGGGTGAAGACGGCATGGTCCGCGGACGTGTCGATCAGAGCGAAGCAGTGGCGGACCATGTCGACATGATTCGTCGTGCGGTCAGTCGCGGTCGCCGGAAGCTGGTGACGAGGGAGGAGCATCGGCTATTCTGGTTGTCCTGATGTCGGCGGCGCCGGCGGCCGGTGCTTGACGCGTGTCCTAAAATATAGAACATAACTTCACAAATTGGAAATTCAAACCGCTAGTGAAATGTCGTGAAAGCCGCGGTTATCTGTCGGATGAGACGGAGCGGTGACGTGGAGACGGAGAGAGGCGCTCGCATGACCGAACGGTTGAAGCAGTGTGTTGTCGGTTTTACGCAGCTCGTCGAGCGGGCGGAGGGGAACGAGGCGGTTCTGCTCAAGGAAGGAACCGTTCTGCTCGCCGATCTCATTCGTCACGATGACTGGTTGCCCGACTTCGCCGCGGCTCCAGACCCGCAATTTTACCGCCAGTATCTTCTTCATTGCGATCCGCTGGAGCGGTTCTCGATCGTGAGTTTCGTCTGGGGGCCGGGTCAGAAGACGCCCGTTCACGATCATACGGTCTGGGGCCTGATCGGGGTGCTTCGCGGCAAGGAGTGCGCGCGGCGATTTGAGCATCAGGCGGATGGCTCGCTGCAGGCCGGAGAGATGAGCACGATGTTGCCCGGCGATATCGACGCGGTTTCGCCGGCGGTGGGAGATATCCATGAAGTCTCGAACGGCCTGACCGATCGCCCTTCGATCTCCATCCACGTATACGGCGCCAATATCGGCAATGTCTCGCGCAACGTTTTCGATCCGGCATCCGGAGCGAAGAAGACGTTCATTTCCGGCTACAGCAATGACGTCGTCCCGAATTTGTGGAACCGGGTTTGATGCGCGGCCGGTGAGGCTCGCGGTTTCATGGAATGAGCGATGGCGGAACTGACTGTTTCGAAACGATCCAGAGGCGTCACCATCGTGACGCTCAATCGGCCGGACAAGCGCAATGCGCTGAACGCGGCGCTGGTGTCGCAGCTTCTTGCGGCATTCGATGAAGCCGTTTCCGATCAGGTTCGGCTGCTCGTCTTTGCCGGTGAAGGAAAATCCCTGTGCTCCGGTTTCGATCTGTCCTCGCTCGATGAAGAGAGCGAGGGCGATTTGTTGCTGCGGTTCGTGCAGATCGAAACGCTCCTGTTCAAGATTTTCGGCGCCCCGTTTGTGACGCTCGCGATCGGCAAGGGGACGACGCTCGGAGCGGGCGCCGATCTGTTCGCGGCGTGTGATCGGCGGATCGCGCTGAGCGATTTTCGGATCGGTTTTCCGGGCGCCGGCTTCGGTCTGGTGCTCGGCACGGCGCGTCTGATTGACCGGGTCGGCGGCGACGCGGCGCGGCATCTGGTGCGGTCCGGGGACATCGTCGACGCGGAAGCCGCCTTGCGCATGGGCCTCGCGACGGATCGCGTCGAGGCCGATGCGCTCGAGCAACTGATCGAGCGCGACATGGTCGCGGCAAGCCGGCTCGACCGGGAGACGGTGCAGGCCATTCATCGCGTGTCGATGTCCGACGGTTCGCAGGAGCTTGCAGCCCTGGTGCGCTCCGCGGCCAGGCCCGGCCTCAAGACCCGGATCCGGGCCTATATGGCAGCGGCGCGAGCGCGCCCGGCGAATTCGTAGCGCCACGTCGGCTTGATGGTCTCCTGACAGAAGGACGGATCGCCGCGACAAGGTGATTGTTGTCATGCGCGCATGAGACGCACATGAGACGCGCATGAGACGCCGTGGCCGCTGTTTGATGAAACTCCTTTCTTGACGGCGGATCACATTCCGGTCATCCTAAGAATTGAAATATAAGTTCTAAAATATAGAACATTCTGAACGAACGACGCGGCGGGTTTTGTCGCGTCAACGCGCACGGATCTCAGGGGGATATCTCATGGCCAAAATCAAGACAGTGTTGTTTGCTGCCGCTGCCGCGGCAGTGTTCGCTTCGCCGCTTATGTCTTCGGCCGTGGCCCAGACGGTGGAGCTGAAACTTGCTCACCACATTTCGCCGCAGCATCCGATGTCGGTGTTCCTGCAGAAATGGGCCGACCAGGTCGGTGCGGAGTCGAATGGCCGGATGAAGGTCTCGGTTTTCCCGAGCCAGCAGATGGGCCCCGCCGATCGTAATTATCGTATGGTGGAAACGGGTGTCGCCGACATCAGCTGGCTTTTGCATGGTCTGACGTCGGATCTGTTTCCGTTGACCGGCCTCGCGGATTTGCCGTTCACCGTCGGCAGCGCGGAAATCGGCGCCAAGGTTCTCAACGACCCGGCTCTGCTCGATAAGTATCTCGCGCCGGAACACAAGGGCATGAAAGTCCTGTGGCTGTTCACCAGTCCGCCGGGCAATCTCAACATGGCCAATGCGAAGGTCGACAGCGTGGCGGCCCTGCAGGGCAAGCGCATCCGGTTCCCCTCGCGCACGATCCGCGATTACATCTCCGCGCTGGGTGCGACGCCGCAAGCGATGCGGCCGACCGAAATGCTCGAGGCACTGCAGAAAGGCACCGTCGATGGCGTGTTCATCGACTGGGGTGGAGCGGGGCTCGCGTTCAAGCTCGGGCCGTATGTCAAATACACGACCGAGCTGCATGCTTATGTCTCGACAATGTGCATTTGTATGAACAAGGCGAGCTACGATCGCTTGCCGGCCGACCTCAAGGCGATCTTCGACAAGACGATCAAGGGCAGGGAAGCGGAGATCGGCAAGCTGTGGGACGATGCCGAGGGCGTCGGCAAGTCCGTCATGTTGAAGGACGGCACGGAAGCCGTGCGCGTGTCCGATGCCGAAATGGAGAAATTCAAGACGGCTGGCCGGAAGGTGAGCGACGACCACATCGCGGCGCTGGCCAAGCGCGGGCTGCCGGCCAAGGAAGCTTACGATCTGATGACGACGCTGGCTGCCAAATACACGCAAACATCTCGCTCGTTCTGGAAGTAGCGGTCGGATCTCGGGAGCGCCCATGCGTACCTTGCTTTCATCGATCTCCGCATGGCTCTGCTATGTGGCGGTCCTGGCGCTCCTCGTCGCCATGGGGTTGGTCAGCGCGGATGTCATCCTTCGTGCGCTGACCAATCGGCCGATCCTCGGTGTGACCGACATCGTCGAACTGCTGTTCGCTGTGTCGCTGTTTTTCGCGTTGCCCTCGGTTTTCCTGCACCGTCAGCACGTGGTCGTCGATATTATCGACACCGTTGCGGCTCCGACGACGATCCGGCGGATCACCTGGATATCGTCGATCTTTGGTGCATTCCTGCTCGGCATCATGATGTGGCGACTCTCGTATCCCGTGTCGGACATGCTCCAGACCGGTGAAGGGACGCTGAATATCGATATTCCCCGCTGGATTTACGGTCTCGTTGCTCTGATCGGCCTCGGCATCAGTCTGGTGATGGAACTGTTCAATCTGGCCGCGCCGAACCGCGCGCCGGCTGCCAGCCCAGACGCCTGATCCCCGGAACAAACCCATGAGCAATCAAATCATCGGCCTCATCGGCTGTTTCGCGGTCGTCGCGCTGGTGCTTCTGCGTATCCCCGTCGGCTTCACGCTGGCAATCGTCGGTTTCATCGGCTACTGCGCGATCAACGGCGTATCGCATGCGTTGCTGAAGATCGGCGAAATGCCGCTCGAGATCATCAACTACGACCTGATCGTCTTGCCGCTGTTCGTCCTGATGGGAAGCGTTTGCCTGAAATCGGGAATGTCCCGCGATGTCTTCGCGGTGGCAAATGCGGCGTTCGCCGGTCGGCGTGGATCGCTGGCATTAGCCTCGGTTGGCGCCAGCGCCGCTTTCGGCGCGGTCAGCGGGTCGTCGCTGGCGACGGTGTCGACGGTGGCGAAGGTGACGGTGCCGGAAATGCGTCGCGCCGGCTACAGCATGATGCTAGCGGGCGGGAGTGTCGCGTCGGCCAGCACGCTCGCGGTGCTGATTCCGCCGTCGGTCATTCTTGTGATTTACGCCCTGATGTCGGAGCAGTCGCTCGGCAAGCTCTATGCGGCCGCGCTTCTTCCCGGCCTGCTGCTGGTGGTGCTCTATGTCATCATTGTGGCCGGGTGGGTCATGCTTCAGCCCGACGCGGCACCGCGCGGGCCACGGGAGCCGCTGCGCACGAGGCTCTATAATCTGACGAAGATCTGGAAGATCGCGTTGCTGTTCGGCGGCGCGATTGGCGGTATGTACGCCGGCTGGTTCAGCCCGACCGAAGGCGCGGCGATGGGTGCGGCGGGCGCTGTGGTCATCGGCTTTGCGACCCGCTCGCTGGGTATTCGCGGCCTGATCGATGCAACTGTGGAGACGGTACAGACCAGCGCGGCTCTGTTTTTCATCGTCATCGGCGCGATGCTGTTTGCCTATTTTATCGTCCAGGCCGGACTGCCGACCGCTTTTGTCGATGCGACGAAGTATTTCGAGCTGAAGCCCTGGCAGGTGATGGGCGCGATCATCGTGTTCTACATCATCGCCGGATGCTTCCTGGATTCGATCGGCATGATCCTGATGTCGGTTCCGATCTTCCTGCCGGTGATCATCAGCCTCGGCTATGATCCGGTCTGGTTCGGAATTCTGCTGGTGGTGCTGGTGGAAATCGGTCTCATCACGCCGCCGGTTGGAATGAACTGCTATGTGCTGCGAACGCAAATCCCGGATATTCCGATCGGCACGATCTTCCTCGGCGTTGCGCCGTTCCTGCTGGCCAATCTGGCGTTGATCGCGATCTTGCTGATGTTTCCGCAAGTTGCGCTCTGGCTGCCCAGCGCGCTGTTCTGATCCGACCGTAATATCGACGACAAGCTTCCGGACTTCCGATGGCCATCGATCACCAGTCTCTCTATTTCTCCTACGAGGAGTTTCCGTTCGTCGCGCCGCCGGAATTGAGCGGCAACGGTTCGCGGCACAGCGTCACGATCGTTGGTGCCGGGCCGGTCGGACTGACGGCGGCGCTGGCGCTGGTGCGGCAGGGCGTATCGGTTACGGTTCTCGAAGACGAAGCGACGCTGAATATCGGCAGCCGGGCCGCCGGAACGGCGCGGCGCAGCCTCGAGATTCTCGACAGCCTCGGCGCTGCCGAACGTCTCGTTGACAAAGGCGTCGCGTGGACGAAGGGGCAGAGCTATTACGGCGACAAGCTTGTCCTCGATTTTTCCATGCCGGTGCTCGACAACGTCAAGCATCCGCCGATGGTCAATCTCCAGCAGTGCTATGTCGAGCAATATATCCTCGACGAGTTGTCGAAGAGTCCGCTTGCCACTGTCCGCTGGTCGTCGGCCGTCAAGGCGGTCGAGAACTGCGGCGACCGCGTCAAGGTTCAGGTGGCAACGCCCGACGGCGATTACGAACTGGAAAGCGACTGGCTCATCGCCTGCGACGGCGCGCGCAGCGTGATCCGCAGCTCCCTTGGCTTGCGGATGGAAGGGACGAGCTACGAAGGGCGTTACATCGTCGCCGACGTGCGGCTTGCGACGGATTTGCCGCCCGGCCGCCGTGTCTGGTTCGATTCGGCAGGAAATCCCGATTCCACCATTATTCTGCACCGTCAGCCCGACAACATCTGGCGTATCGACTATCAGTTGCGGGACGATGAGGACTCCGATCGCGAGTTGGAGCCGGAGCGTGTGCGAAGCCGGATTCAGACGTTCCTGGATTCCGTCGGGATCGGCGGACCGTGGGAAATCGACTGGGTGTCGCTCTACCGCGCCCATAGTCTTTCGTTGAAAAACTACTGGCATGGACGGGTGTTATTCGCCGGCGATGCCGCGCATTTGGTGCCGATCTTCGGCGCGCGTGGCATGAATGGCGGCATCGATGATGTCTTCAATCTGGCCTGGAAACTGGCCTATGTCGTGCGTGGCGTCGCGCCGCCGGCTCTATTGAACACCTATACCGAAGAGCGGTATTTCGCGTTCCAGGAGAATATCCGTAACGCGAACAAGAGCACCAAGGTGATGGCGCCGCCGACCCGCGGCGATCTGCTGATGCGGGACGCGGTGCTGGAACTGGCCGTCGAGCATGAATTTGTGCGGCCGTTGCTTAATCCGCGTCAGAGCGCGGAGATATTTCTGCGCGACTCAAGTCTCAGAGAACCGGGGGACACGACAGTCGGCGGGCTCGCGCCGGGGCAGGTGTGCCCGAATATCAAAGTCTCCGTGATGACGGACGGCACAGCGGAGACGCGCTATCTGCACGAATTGCTGGGGCCGGAATTCACCGTGCTGGTGCAGAGGAAGGCTGATGGCATGATGCCGGAATGGCCCGCCACGATGCACGGGCTCGGCCTCAAAACGATTTACGTCGAGCGCGCCGGTGAAACGCCGGGACTTTCTCATATCCGCGATGTGGACGGAGCCGTGGCTCAGGCATTCCAACTGATGGATGGCGGCGCGGTTCTAATTCGTCCCGATCATCATGTGCTCGGACGATGGCGTGAAGGAACTCCGGATGTCGTTTCAGCGGCGTTGCGACGCGTTGCGACCTGGCAATAGAGGAGCACACGATGTCGGCCTCGGCACTTTCCCTGGACGAACTTGAGGCGCTGTGGGCTTTGCTCGCGGAGCGGATTACGCAGGCTGAAACGCAATCCGAGGTTTTCCTGACGAAGCTCGCCGTCCTGCTGGCGAACGAGGTTGGCGATTATCAGCGTGTGCTCGATTGCGTGAATGCTGCCAGCAAGGATCAGCGTCCGGTCAAGCGATCAGTCTAGCTTTTGCCGGTCAAGCGCCGACTGCTGTCCGCTCTGCGATGTAATTGATCAACCATGTCGCCGCAGGCCCCAGCCGGGCGCTGCGGCGATGCGCGATATACATCGGCAAGGCTGTTGAACCGTTTGGGCCGCCCCATTCTGCCGGGCGGATGCGAACGAGCGCGCCATCGTTCAATTGTTGGGCGATCGAATGAAGAGGCAGACTACCCCATCCGATTCCGGCTTCGATCAGCCGCCGCTTGACGCTGAGATCGGTCAACATCCACACATGGGTCGAGAGGATGTTGAAGTTTTGCCCGGCCATGAAGCCGGCTTTGTCGGCCAGCACCAGTTGAAGGTACTTGTTGATGATGTCGTTGGGGATTTCGCTCGTGGCGGCAGCCAGGGGATGCTGGGGCGCGACGACGGGTACGAGTTCAATCGACAACAGCGGGCGATATTCGAGATCGCGCAGGTTTCGGACGACGGGGCCGAGCAGGCCGAGCTGGCATTGATCGTTGAGGACCAGTTGCGCGGCCGCACCCAGCGTATCTTCGCTGATCCGGAGGGTGGTGTGAGGAAAAGCATCGGCGAATGCGCGCAACGCTTCGACCACCGTGGGCTCCGGAAACATCGTGTCCGTCACGATGGACACTTCGCTTTCGACGCCTTCCGCGAGTGCGGCTGCCCGCAGGCGAAGCGCGGACACGTCGTCGGCGGCCCGGCGGGCGTAGGGCAGAAGGGAGCGGCCTATTTCCGTCAGGATCGGACGCTGGCCGGAGCGGTCGAACAGGGCGACACCCATCTCCTCCTCGAGCTTCTGGACGGCATAGGTGACTGCGGATTGGGCACGGTTCAGGCGTCGCGCGGCCGCGGAAAAACTGCCGCTGTCGACCACCGCGATGAATACATCAATGTGTTCCAGTGATGGATTCATAAAGCCCCTCGAAAAATCAGATACCAACCAACAGTATTTTTGGGCTTACGAGCGGTTGACGACCTTCGGTAGTCTAGCGTCATCTGCCATCGGCGAGGTTTCGAACGTGACGGCCTTCTGGTATTCACCACGCGGACTTTCTATCCCCCGTCAGGCCAATTATAGCGCGGCCGCAATGTCGGACAGCGCGGCGATTGTGGCATTCTACCGCATCGCCGGGGAAATGGGATCGTGAGCCGGCCGATGCATGTCCTGATTTCCGGCGCGGGTATCGGTGGGTTGGCCGCGGCGCTTGCTTTGCTTCGTCGTGGCATCGACGTGACCGTTTTCGAGCAGGCGGCCGCCTTGCGCGAAGTCGGAGCGGGGGTGCAGATCAGCCCGAACGGCACGCGGGTTCTGGAGGCTCTGGGACTGGGCAGCCGAATGCGGGAGTTGGGGACCGCCACCTCCGGCAAGGAGGTGCGGCTCTGGAACACCGGCCAGACCTGGCGAACCATGGATCTGGGCGCCGCCACGACCGCACAATATGGCGCGCCGTACCTCACCTTTCATCGGGCCGACCTCCACAGCATGCTGCTTGATGCCGTCACGCAGCAGAAGCCCGATGCGGTCAGGCTCGGGGCGAAGGGCGTCGGATTCACGCAGAACGGCGCGACCGTGTCGCTTCGGCTGGCGAGCGGTGAGGAGGTTTCGGGCGACGCTCTGGTGGGCGCGGACGGTGTTCACTCGACCATTCGTCAGCAATTGTTCGGTAGTGATCGGCCGGTGTTCACCGGCTGCATGGCCTGGCGCGGCTTGATTCCGGAAGACGCCTTGCCGGAGACCATTAATCGGACCGGCGGCGTCTCCTGGCTCGGCCCGACGGCGCACATCCTCACGTATCCGGTGCGGCAGGGGAAATTGCTCAACTTCATCGGCATGGTCGATCGCGACGACTGGCGCGTGGAATCATGGAGCGCCGCGGGCTCGGTCGATGAATGTGCCGCCGACTTCGTCGGATGGCATGACGATGTGCAACGGATGGTCCGCGGGATTGGCATTCCATTCAAATGGGCGCTGATCGTGCGCGAAGCGTTGCCTCGCTGGAGCATCGGCCGGGTAACGTTGCTCGGCGACGCGTGCCATTCGACGTTGCCGTTCCTGGGGCAGGGCGCGAACATGTCGATCGAGGACGGCTATGTCCTTGCCGATTGTGTGGCGGAAGCGAGGGATGACAGCGCCGCTGCGTTTGCGCGCTATGAGGATTTGCGCAAGGAGCGGACCAAGAAAATCGTCGATATGGCGGCGGCGCAAACCGGCAAGGTGCACAACCCCGCGCTCGCGGTTCCAAAACAAGCGGAAGAACACATCGCCGCGCACTGGACGCGTCAACATGTCGGCGACCGCTATGACTGGATTTACCGTTATGATGCGACTGCCGCCGCGCGTGCGCCGGTGGAAAGCTCGCTGGCGCTCTAGCCCGTGACCGCAATGCCGGACTTCCAGGGTACGAACAGAAATCGGATGGATAGCATGACCCGTAGCAGGTTTCTTGCGGCTGCCCTGTTGGGCCTTCTTCTCGGCACGTCCTCGCTGACAGCGAGTCCGGCGAAGGCGGACGATTTTCCGGAACGGCCCATCACGATCGTCGTGGCTTATGCGGCGGGAGGCGGGACCGATGTTGCCGCTCGCATTTTCAGCAGCGGATTGGCCGAGGCGTTGAAAGCTTCGGTTGTCGTGGAAAATCGCGGTGGTGCATCCGGAACGGTCGGCACCGGTGTGGTCGCACATGCCAAGCCGGATGGTTACACGCTGTTGTTCGGCGATATGGGATTGCCGGTGAATCCGGCGCTGTTCAAAAATCTGCCCTACAATTCGGATCAGGCGTTTGCGCCCGTTGCGATGGTGGCGAGAACGCCCGTCGCCCTTCTTGTGCCTCCGTCAATGCCGGTGAAGTCGATCGGCGATTTTGTCGAGTTGGCGAAAAAGGGACCGAAACCGCTGGCGTTCGGAAGCCCAGGCATCGGCACGCCGCCGCATCTCGCGGGCGTTGCGCTCATGAACGCGACGCATATTCCGCTGACGCATGTGCCTTATCGCGGCACCGGTCCGGTGCTCAATGATCTGATGGCCGGGCATATCGATCTCGGTTTCAGCGGTCCTGCCGCGCTGGAGCAGGTGCGGTCCGGAAAGCTTCGCGCGCTCGCCATTACCGGTGACAAGCGGCAGGCTGTCATGCCGGAAATTCCGACGTTCAAGGAGCTGGGGATCGACCTTTCGGTCATGTCCTATGGTGCATGGTGGGGTATTGTCGTGCCGCGCGGCACGCCGCCGGACATCATCGCCAAACTCAACAAGGCGGTGAACGAAGCGTTGGCAATCCCGACCGTCAAATCGCGCCTCGAGGGCGCCGGCTATGAAGTGATCGGCGGAACCGCTGACGAATTCGCCGCGTTCCTGAAGGCGCAGCATCAATATTGGCCGCCGGTTCTGGCGGCGGCCGGCGTGCAGGCTCAGTAACAGCCGCAGCGCATGCTGCGGGGCCATAGCTTGCGCGGCTTCGGGACGACAAAAAACCCAGCCGGATGAATCCGGCTGGGTGGAAGTGTGGATCCGCGAGTGAGCGATTTCCGCTCACACCGGGCGCGCGGCAATTCAGCCCAAGACAAGAGAATCGAATTCGAAGAACTCCGGTGCGACCACGTCGCTCTGGCGAAGATAGATGTCGATATTGCCGAGATGGAACGAGCGGTGGGCGTACATGCCCCAGAGCAATCCCATGCCGGTCCATTCGCGCCCGACGAATTGCAGCTTTTTGGTCAAGTCCTCAGCACGGTAGGATTTAAGCGCTGCCATGTTTTCTTCGTGCAGCGTCAAAGCCGTCTGTTGCAGGTCAGTGTTTTCAAACCGTGCGGCGGCGACGGGATCATTCGGCAGGGGAACGGTCGCGCCCGGCGCGCTTTCGCGAATTCGCGCGACGAAGTTGCGTTCGGCCAGCGCGCAATGGATGAGAAGCCCGCGTACGGTGATGCGCGACAGGCGGCTGCCGAAACGCATGCTGGGATTTTCGATGGGGGCCCAGTCGAGTTTCTGCTCGTCCATCAGCGCGATCCAGCGGTGAGAGTACCTGACCATGCTGTCGAACAGCGCCAGGAATCGAGTGAATTCCTCAGTCATACGAAGCTCCTTCAGCTTTGGAATGCGAGACGGTCGGCAGCGAGCAATTCGCGGGCGCGCTCCAGCGGGCGGGGATCGATGAATAGGTCGAAATCGATCGCCTGGGCGAGGAAGTTATGGCGGAGCAGGTGGTCGTGCTGCACCTTCAGCCCCTCGATCCATTCCGGCCGAAGGTCGATGGCGAGTTGACGGTGCACCTGCGGCGTGAAGGCGACGTCGACCAGTTCCTCGGGCAATCCGGTATCGATCGCCATGAAACGTTTTGCCAACGCCTCGTTCCGTTCCGCCCATTCGGCGGCCCGAATGATGGCGGCCACGCAGGATGCGACCAGATCCAGATTCGTTTCGATCAGCTCGGTACTCACGGTGAGCATGAGCGGTGAATCGTTGTTGACGCGATCAGCAAGGGCTTTGGAGGTGCCGTTATCCGTAATCGCAAGGGCGCCGGTGAAGCCTTGCACCACGCTGCTGATGGCGCCCTGGCTATAGATAGCATCGACTTCGCCGCGAATGAGCGCGATCGCTTCCTCGCGCTGATGCCCCAACATGCAGTCCGCGCCCCACAGGGTCGTCGTCGATGCGGTCGATGCGGTAGCAGCGTCGATATAGGCCCGGTTGCTGACGACGGGTGTGAGCTTGACGTCTTCCATCGTCATGCCCGCGCGCGCCAAGGCAACTTCGGTTCCGCGCAGCGAGGCCGCCTTCCAGAAGTCGATGGAATCATTCGCGCGGATCGGCAGCGAGACCTTCTTGCCGGCGAGGTCCGCGACCGAGCGGATGCCGCTCTCCGGCATGACGAGCATCGGCTTGATGCTGTCGTTCCACGACAGACCGATGAGCGACACTTTCCCGCCGCGCGAGCGGGTCACCAGCGGCGGGCCGTTGCCGCCGTGGCGGAAGGAGTTGGGCAGCGAGTGGTGAAAGTGAGATTGGCGAACCGCGTTGTCTTTGCTGGACGCTAGCGACCGGGCGGTGATGCCATGCCTCTCAAGCTCCTTGTCCAGAAACCCGTTTCCGATGGCGACGCTGAAGGCCGTGGGAACGGGGCAGCGCGTATACCAGATGGTGTCTAACGTGTTGGACATTGACGTCTCATTGTCTGGAGGCGGGAGTGGACTGCGACAGCCATGCCTCATAGCGGCGGCGAAGCGCGCGCTCCGCTTCACTGTTTCCCATGACCGTGTCCGCGGGAATCTGGCGGCCCTTCTTGATCTGGCGCATCTGCATGAATGCAAAACCGCTCGTTCCAGGCTCCAGCTTGATATCGGTCAGCCAGTCGGGCGCAACGCCCTGAACCGGATCGAGCCGGTCCTTGTCGAAGATCGCGGTCCACAGGCTGATGGCCCACCGGCCGTTACGGCGCTCGACCTGGTCGTAGAAGCGACAATAACCCGAATAGTCGAAAAGCTGGTCGTGGATATATTCGCGCATCATGATGGTCACGTCGGTTTCCATCACCGCGCGATCGCCGTTGATGTGCACGAGGCAATTGCCTAGCCAATGCTTGCTGTGTTCGGTCGGCTTGCGCGCCTTGTCGCTTGCGATCAGCAGTGGGGTCAGATCGCGAACCGCGCCCTTGAACCAGGAGATGCTCGCTTCCGCGTCGGGATGAAAGCATTTGCTCATAGTGTCGAAATCTCCGGCATCGCGGGAAAATGCCCACGTCTGGCGCAGCCGCCGGATCTCGATCTCACTGTTCGTGTCTGTTTGGTGAATCGGCATTATCATCATTTCTGCTGCGGTTCGATGTCTTGCAGCGCAACGTCGAGGAAATCCCGGAGGGTTTCCGGCCTCTCGAGTTTTGCCGCCAGCATCAACACGACCTTGGTGAGAAATACCGGAGCCTTCTCGCTGCCGATGGTGTTCAACGCCTGCGCGAGACTTTCCCAGTTTTCCTCGAGGAGGTGCGGAGGAATCTTGGTGTCAATCAACATGACGGCACTCTGTATTCTTCCAGCGGATCGCTTTCAGGAGCTTGTCGAGCATGGCTCCCGCATCGAATTGGCGCCAGCGGCCCGCGACATGTCCATCGGGGCGGATCAGATAGGCCGTTCCATCCTGCGCGTCGAAAGCGGCGTACAAACCTGCATCGCGAATCTGCACCACGTCGAAGCCGAAGGGAATTTTCATGCTCTGAACCAGCGCACGCATGTCTTGGGCGGCAGCAGTGTCCGTTTTGTGAAACAGCAGCAGGGTGAAATCGCGCCCCAGACGGCCTTGCAGATGGTCGCCGGGACCATCCGTGCATAGCGGCAGGTTGGGACAAACCGCGCCGGGAAGGGGGCCTCCAGCGAAGCGAATGTCGTCCGCATCGTCAAAGCGCAACGGACCGGCGGTCATGCGCAGCTCGGTGACTTGCCGGGGATTGATCAGGTCGCGGATAAATGGCTCTTTCACGGCCAGCGAGAGAATGGCCTCCTGCAGGACGGCATGCCCGAATGTCGGCGGAGTCATGAAACGAGTGCTTTTTTCCGCGAACGCCATGTTCTGATGCGCGGCATCGACGCGTTCGGACGAATAGCTGTCCAGTAATGCGTCGTCGCACCAGCCGGAGACCACGTAGGCAAGTTTCCAGGCGAGATTGTTGGCGTCGTCCACGCCGCCGTTCATGCCGCGCGCGCCGAAGATCGGCACCAGATGCGCGGCATCGCCGGCGAACAGAACGCGGCCCTCGCGATAGCTGTCGAGCGACAGGCTGAGCGCGCGATAGGGGCTGATCCAGTCGATGGCCCAGTCCGCGGTCTCGCCGATCGATTTCAAGAAGCGGTCGACACGCTCGCGCACGCGCCGCGGTTGAACTTCTTCGTCCAGATCGTCATCCGGCCCGAGCTGATAATCGATGCGCCAGATGTCGAATGGCTGCTTGTGCATGATGATGGTGGAGCCGGGGAATTCCGGCGGAGCAAACCACACGCGGCGCCCGGCCGGCTGACTGCTTTTCATCTGGATATCGACAATCAGGTAGCGGCCTTCGTAGCTGCTGCCTTTGAGTTCTTTGCCAAGGGCCTTGCGCACCGCGCTGCGGCCGCCGTCGCATGCCACCAGCCATGCGCCGCGCATGTCGTATTCACCGTGCGGCGTCGCGACGGTGGCGATCACCTCGTTGCCGTTCTGTCGCGCGGAAACCACCTTCGACGACCAGCGGATGCTGGCCTTCGGATGGTTCTGCAGAGCGTCGTAAAGGTATTGCTCGACATTGCATTGCGCGATGGACACCATCGGCGGATGCTTGAGATTGTCGGCCTGCTGGACCACGAAGTCCAGCACCAGGCTGTCGCGATAATAGCTCTGTCCGCCTTTCCATGAGACGCCCGTCTCGAAGATGCCAGGACCCGCGCCCGCGCGCTCGAAGATTTCAAGACTGCGGCGCGCGATGCCGACCGCGCGGCTGCCGCGGTTGACCGTATCGTCCTCTTCCAGCAGCACCACCTCGATCCCCCTGCGGGCGAGATCGAGCGCCACGGTCATGCCGACCGGGCCGGCGCCGGCGATGATGACGGGATAGAGGCGCGACTTGCCGTCGAGTTCAGGTGTCCGCTGAAAAGCGTGGTGCACATAATCGAAGTACAGCGAGTTATAGGTACCCACGGCCGTCACTTGGGCTTCTGCTGGCATGCGTGCGTCTCGGATCGAATGTCTTTTGCAACAAATCGGCGCCGGTGGCTCGATAAAATAGTATCAGATGAAACTATATGCCGCAATAACGGTGCGTCCGGGCCTCCCGGCGATGTCCGGTCCCGACATGGGCTGGTCGATCGCTCGCCGATCGATCTTTAGACTAGCTCATCAAGCAGAAAAGATCAGATATATCCGTATGATAGAGAGAAAACGAGGGGGCATCGAACGCGGGTCGAGCCGGAGCCAAAAGGGTGGGTGCGAAACCATCTTTTCGGCTTCTCCACAAAACCCAAAAGCCCGATATAGTAACATATGTTACTAGCTATGAATTCTGCTGCGCTTGCTTCCCAGATCGTGCACGGTCATTTCGATGTCGCGCTTAGATAAATCCAATCCAGATGAAACCGATGGCGCGCGTCCGCGATTGGTCCTGGAGAATTTCACGCCCTATCGCTTGAACACGTTGGCTCGCTTTGCGTCCGAAGGATTTGTGAACAGCTATGCGCGGGAAGCCAGGGAGTTCGGGATAGGTCCGGCGGAGTGGCGGGTTATTTCATTTCTGGGCGAGCAGTGCGGCTCGCGCAGAGGCACGGAGGAAATGACCGCGCGAGATATCGGCGCGCGTACCTTCATGCAGAAGGTTCAGGTCTCGCGTGCCATACTTAAGCTGGAACGCAAACGTCTGATTTCGCGCCGTCTCAATTTCAACGATCGTCGAGAGGTGTTCCTGAAGCTCACGCCTTCGGGAAAAAGGGTCTATGCGGTGATCGCGCCGATCGCCTTGCGGTATCAAAAATCCTTAACCAGGGGGCTCTCGGCCGTGGATATGAAGACGTTGAATCGTGTCATGGGCGTCCTGCTTGGAAACGCCAAGGAGCTGGGTCGTAAGACGTAAAATCCGTTCGCAATGGGCGATCCGTGCCCGAGCCGATGTGACGCTCCGCCGTTTTGATATCCTTCTTATCGCCGCGGATAGGTCACAAGCGAAAGATAGCTGACCGGCTGCCGGGTGAATTCCTCCGGCCCATGGCGGGCGCTGGCGTCGAAATACAGTGTGTCGCCCGGCCGCAGCGTGTAGCTGCGCGTGCCGTGGCGATAAATCATCGTTCCCGACAGCATATAGAGAAACTCGTTGCCCGCATGACGGAAGGTCGTGTGCGGCACAGCGTCGGGACCGAGCGTGATGAGATACGGCTCGATGGTGATATCGCCGTCGAAAGAGCGTCCAACCAGCAGATCGTAGAGATATCCTGCTTTCGTGCCGCGGCGATTCATTCGCGTGCCTTGTCCGCCTTTGACATAGGAGCAGGGCGGTTCACTGGCGCTGTCGCGGAAGAACTGACGTACCGAAACGTTCAGCGCGTTAGCCAGTGCATTCAACGTTGCCAGCGAGGGTGAAATTGCGCCGTTCTCGATTTTCGACAGCATGCCGGTGGAGAGCCCGGCGGCGGCGCTGAGTTGCGCCACTGTGAGATCCAGTCCGCGGCGCAGTTGTCGCACTTCCTGACCGATTTCTGCTTCGAGCGCCCGTTCGTGCGATGCCGAGGCCGAACCGGGTGTCGCCGATGAGGACGAGGCGGTTTTCTTCGGTGCGGGCTGTCGCGACATGATGACGTCCTCCTTTGAGTCGGATGAGTTTCCGCTCGGGAAACGAGCTCGGTCGGCGCGGGTCGGCTTTAACCGGCGACAACGAACCCGCGTGGTCCACGGCAATTTAGCCGATGACTTTCTTAAGAAGAAACAAAATTTCGTGTAAGTTGACAGCCTCCCCGAAATTGGCAGAGTTTACGCATGCGGACGCCGTCCGCCGGTTGTTTTCGCTGTCTGCGCAGGCGCAAGGAATTCATGAGTGTGACCGCCGCCATCGATGCCGTGTTCTGCCCGTCGAGCATCGCCGTTGTCGGTGCGTCGTCGGACCCGGCAAAATTCGGATCGCAGGTGTTCCGCAACTTGCAAATGTCCGGCTTTCCCGGTGCGCTTTATCCGATCAGCCGCTCATCGCCGGAGGTGTCCGGCGTCAAGTCGGTGCCGACGCTGCGCGATCTTCCGGCGCCGGTCGATCTCGTCCTGCTGAGCGTCCCGGTGCAGCATGCGGCCTCGGCGATCGAGGATGCGGTGGCGATCTCCGCGAAGGCGGCTGTGGTTTTCACGGCGGGTTTCCAGGAAGTCGGGCGGGAAGGGCGCGCGTTGCAGGACGACATGCTGCGGCGCGCCGGCGGAAAAGTGCGGCTGATCGGACCGAACTGTCTTGGTGTCCGCAACTTTCACTTGCCGATGAATGCTTCGCCCGTAGCGAAGGCGACGCTTCCGGCCGGGCCGATTGCCTTCGTGTCGCAAAGCGGTGCGTTCGGCAACGCCGCCATGGCCGCGCTCGCCGAAGCACGGATCGGCATGTCGAAGCTCGCCAGCGTCGGCAACATGGCCGATCTCAATCACGCATTGATCTTCCGCTACCTCAAGGATGATCCGCAAACCAATGTGATCGCCGCTTTCGTGGAAGGCGTGCCGGACGTGCCGCAATTCCTCGATGCGGTCGCCGAGGTGAGCCGCGTCAAGCCGGTGGTGATCCTCAAGGGCGGCCGTTCCCGCTCGGGTCAGCGCGCGGCGCTGTCGCACACCGGATCGATGGCGGGAGATGGACGCGTCTGGGATTCGCTATTGCGCGAGGCCGGTGCGAGCGTCGTCACCAGTAGTCAGGAATTGTTCGATGTCGCGGCCGCTTTTGCGCGCAATGGTGGCCGCCGCCTCGGCGGGCGGCGCGCCGCGATCTTTTCGCTGGCGGGCGGGCCGGGCGTGGTCGCTGCCGATCATTGCGATGAACATGGCATCGAATTGCCGGCGCTCGATGACAAATTGCGGGAGCTTCGTGCCATCGTGCCGCCCTATGCGGCGCTGGGCAATCCGGTCGAGGTCACCGGCCAGACCAAACGCGAGCACCTCGGCACCTGCGCGCAGGCGATCATCCGGCAACCGGACGTCGATGCGCTGATCGGCATCGCCGTCGGCCTCGACTACAAGGAATTCGCCGACGCACTGGTCGCGGCCAATGGCGAGAAACCGGTGGTGGCCTGCGTCGTTGCGGAGAACAGCGAGACCATTCTCGCGCGAGAAGGCGTCGCTAACTATCCGTCGGTTGACCGCGCGGTGCGCGCGCTCCGCCACCTGATGGATCGCGCCACGGATCGTCCGGCACCGCGGGCTCCGGCGTCGGTCGATGCTGCGCCTTTGCCGGACGGCGTGCTGTCCGAAGCGCGCTCGAAAATCTATCTTGCTGCCTTCGGTTTGCCGGTGACGATGGAAATGGTCGCTGGCGATGCCGATGCGGCTGTCGCCGCCGCGCAAAAGATCGGCTTCCCTGTCGCCGTCAAAGTGTCGTCCGCCGAAATCGCGCACAAATCCGATGTCGGTGGTGTGGTGTTGAATCTGAAGACCGCACCGGAGGTCCGCGCGGCTGTCGACGCGATGCAGGCAAAGCTCGGCCGGGTGGACGTGCTGGTCCAGAAGATGGTCAAGCCGGGTCTCGAACTGATCGTCGGCGCGCAACGCAACGGAGCAACCGGCTCGGTGGTGATGATCGGCATCGGTGGCATTCTCGCCGAAGTGCTGGATGACGCGGTGTTCCTGCGCGCACCCGCGACGCCTGAAGCCGCGCTGGCCGCTCTCGCCAGGCTGCGGTCGCAGAAGCTGCTGGACGGTTATCGCGGCGCATCGGCGATCGATCGCACGGCGGTGGCCAATATCGTCGCGCGATTGTCACAAGTGGTCGCGGCGAACCCCGGCATCGTCGAGATCGATCTCAATCCGGTGATCGCCGATGGCGACGGCGCCACGGTGGTCGATGCGCTGATCCGTGTCGACAACAATCAGGGAGAGTTACGGTGAAGGCGGCGATCATCGGCACCGGCGAAGCGGGCTATACGCGGCATCCGCGCCCGGACCAGAACACGCATACGTTCCTGCGCGATGCGGTGGTTGCGGCGCTGAAAGACGCGCGGCTGAAGCCGTCGGATATCGACGGGCTGGCGATCTGCTCGTTCTCCATCGACCCGGACAAGGCCGTCGATATGGCCTGGCGGTTCGGCCTGTCGCTGCGCTGGCTGCTGCACGACACCAATGGCGGCGCGTCCGGCATGAACATGCTGGGCCATGCGATCCGCGGAATCGAGGCTGGTGCGGCCTCGAACATCGTCATCGTCTCCGGCGATGCGCTGAACGCCGAGCAGGTGGCGAAAGTTTCCTCGAACTACAACCGCGCGATCCGCGATCATGTGGCTCCGCTCGGTCATTCCGGTCCGAACTCGCTGTTCGCGCTGCTCACCCAGCGGCAGATGAAAGCCTATGGCCTGACGCGGCAGGACTATGGCCACATCGCCGTGGCGCAGCGCGCCTGGGCGGCCGGCAATCCCGGCGCGGTATACCGGCAGCCGCTGACCATGGAGGAATATCTCGCGTCGCCGATGGTCGCCGATCCGCTGACGCGGTTCGACTGCGTGCCGTCATGCTGCGGCGCGTCCGCGCTGGTGGTGTCGACGGCGGACCGTTGTCCGGCGGATCGCAAGCCGGTGCATGTGCGCGCGCTGCGCCAGAGCTTCAATTATGACAACCAGGAAGGTGAGGGGCTGAAGACCGGCCTCTCAAAAGTTGCCGACGATCTGTGGGCTGCGGCCGGTGTTGGCCCGGACGAGATCGACCTCGCGTCGATCTACGACGATTACCCGGCCATGGTGCTCGCCCAGCTCCACGACCTGAAGATGATTCCCGGCAATGACCTGGCGCGGTTTGCCCGCGTGACCATTGGTGAGCAGCGGTTTCCGCTCAACACGTCCGGTGGATTGCTGTCGGCGGGGCAGGCCGGCGCGGCCGGGGGGCTCAACGGCACCGTCGAAGCGGTGCGCCAACTGCATCGTCGCGCCGGCGACCGGCAAGTCCCCGACGCGCGGCTGGCGGTGGTCAGCGGTTACGGCATGGTTGTTTACCGCTACGGCGCTTGCGCCGGCGCGGCTGTTCTGGAGCGCGCATCATGACACCGGGGCTTCCGCTTTCGCGCTGCACGGGCTGCGGCACGGGATTCTTTCCGCATCGGCTGATCTGTCCGCGCTGCGGGGAGGCCTCATGGCAGACGGATCGGGTTGAGGCTGGCGTGGTCGAGCAGATGACCACGGTGCGTTACGCCGCCGGTCGCGATCAGTGGGAGCCGCGTTACATCGCCTGCGTGCGGACCAGCGAAGGCCAGGTCATCAACGCCGGCCTTGAAGAGCCGTTGCCGGAGCAGACAGCGGTCAAGCTGTTCGACCGGGACGGTTGTCCGATCGCGCGCCGCGCATTGGGCTGACGGGATTGCCGGAATCGAACCGGAGTTCAGTTTCGAGATAGAGGGGAACTACGATCATGCGCCGTTCGACATCGCCTGGACGCCAAGCCCTGTTGCCGCCCCCGTTTGATCGCATCCGTTTCGCTGTTGTGGGCTTTTTGTTTGCGGTCGCCGCGTTTGGTGCGCCGTCGCGGACCGTAGCGCAAGAGACGATCCCATCGAACCAGACGATCCGGCTGATCGTAACGTTCGCGCCGGGTGGCGGTGTCGATGTGGTGGCGCGTCTGATCGCGGACCGGCTCACCGCGTCGCTCGGCCAGACGGTGATCGTGGAGAACCGTCCTGGTGCCGCTGGCATCATCGCCGGGCGACAGGTGGCGAGCGCGGAGCCAAACGGCACAACGGTGCTGGTCGCGTCGAATCCGCTGCTGATCAACCAGCTTTTGAAGCCCGAGACGAATTTCAAGATCGCCGATGAACTGGCCCCGGTGGCCAGCGTCGCGCCGCAGGCCATCGTCATCGTCACGTCGCCGCAGGTGCCGGCGCATTCGCTGAAGGATTTGCTCTCGCTGGCGCGCCAGAAACCGCTCAACTATGCCACCACCGGCGCCGGATCGCTGTCGCATCTTACGGTGGAGTTTCTGCTGACGTCGCAACCCGGCTTGCGGATGCAGCATGTGCCGTTCCCCGGCGCGGCACCGGCCTTGACGGCGGTGGTCGCCAATCAGGTCGAGGTCGGGTCCGCGACCATTCCGCCCGCGGTGCCGCTGGTCAAATCGGGCAAGATCCAGGCTGTTGCGGTGGCGAGCGAGCAGCGCTCGGCGCAATTGCCGGATGTGCCGACCTTCGGCGAGGCCGGCGTGCCATCTCTGCCCGTGCTCGCCTGGGTCGGGTTCTTCGTCTCCGCAAAGACGCCGAAGCCGATCGTTGACCGGCTGTCGAAGGCGATTGTCGAGGTCGCCCGCCTGCCGGACGTCCGCAAGAAGTTCGGTGAAATGGGCTTTGAGGACAAGGCAAGCGATGCCGGCCAGTTCAGCCGAGAACTCGCGGCAGAGCTCGCGATCTGGAGCGACGTGGTCAAGAAAGCCAATCTGGTGGGTGCGAACTAACCCATGCCCTCATCTCCGCACAGCGGGAGGATCAGACTATGACATTGTCGCGTTCTTGGAAGCGCGCCGCGGGCATGCTGGCATGCGTCGCGGCTTTGATGACGGGTACTTTCTCCGCAGCACTGGCTCAGGAGGCCTTTCCGGCGCGGCCGGTGCAGTTGCTGGTGCCGTTTCCGCCGGGCGCATCCACAGATCTCCTCGCGCGCTTTCTCGCACCCAAGCTCAGTGCCGCGCTCGGACAGCCGGTGGTGGTGGAAAATCGCGGCGGCGCCGGTGGACTGATCGGCGCCGGCGTTGTCGCAAAGGCGGCGCCTGACGGGCACACCCTTCTCGTCGCCAGCAGCACGACAATGCAGAGCCCGTTGCTGCAGAAGAATCCCGCGTTCGATACGGTGAAGGACTTCGCGCCGGTTATTGCCGCATTCCAGCATCCGTTCCTGATGGTGTCATCAGCGACCATCCCGGTGCACAACATCGCCGAGTTGATCCAGTATGCGAAAGCCAATCCCGGCAAGCTGAACGCCGCGTCGCTCGGTGGTTTCAGCGATGTCATCAGCATGATGTTCCGTCATGCCGCCGGCCTTCATCTGCAAATCGTGCCGTATCGCGGCGGCGCGGAGGCGATGATGGGTGTGGTGCGCGGCGACGCGCATATCGTCTTCAATCCCTATTCCGCCATGCAGCCGCAAATCCAGGGCGGGCAACTGCGGATGATGGCGGTGACCTCATTGCGGCGCAGCCCGACGCTTCCGGATGTGCCGACGCTTGCGGAAAGCGGTCTCAAGGATTTCGAGATCATCAATGTCGTCGGCATCCTGGCTCCGGCCGGAACGCCGCAGCCCATCGTGCAGCGGCTCAATCGCGAGATCGCGGCGATCGTCTCGTCTCCGGAAGGACGTAAATTCATTACCGATCGGGGTAACGACACGATCCCCGACTATTCGCCGGACCATTATGCCGAATTGCTGAAAGCCGCGGACACGAAGTATCGCCGGGTCATCGACGAGATCGGATTTG
The DNA here is from genome assembly GCA_019635575.1 of Pseudolabrys sp. Lineage (GTDB taxonomy): Bacteria > Pseudomonadota > Alphaproteobacteria > Rhizobiales > Xanthobacteraceae > Pseudolabrys. The sequence continues at coordinate 47,010 of JAHBZF010000006.1, forward strand.
TGAAACAGTAGGCGTTTCCATCGCTGCCGCGATCCTGAGCGCGCTTGCGCCCAGGATTGTTCGAACTATCGGCCGTGTAATCCGCATTCCTTCTTCGCGGCCTCTTCCCACCACCAGCGGCCGGCGCGTTCCGGCTCTCCGGGCCGCAACGCGCGTGTGCACGGCGCGCAGCCAATGGATGCGAAGTTTCGGTCGTGCAGCGGATTGACCGGAACGCCTTGCGATGCGGTGAATGCAGCAACCTGCTCGCGTGACCAATCAAAGATCGGATTGAGTTTGAGCAGGCGATACGAGGCATCTTCTGTGAGCAATGCCATATCGGCGCGATTGGCGGACTGATCCGCCCGCAGCCCGGTGATCCATCCCGTTGCGCCAGCGAGCGCGCGGCTCAATGGCTCCACTTTCCGCACGAAGCAGCAGGCCAGCCGGGTCTCGCGGCTTGCATAGAACCCGTTGATTCCCTGTTTTTCGACCAGAGCTTCAAGAGCGTCGTGGCGCGGATAGAAGGCGCGGATGCGCTTGCCGAAATGGCTCTCCGTCTGCGCCCAAAGATCATAGGTTTCCGGAAACAAACGGCCGGTATCCAAGGTCACAACGTCGATGTCGATGTCATTGCGGATGATCATCTCGAGGATGGCTTGATCCTCGATGCCGAAACTGGTGGTGAAGACGATCCGTCCCTCGACCGAATCGCGCAGCAGCTTGAGCCGATCGACCGGCGGCAAATCCGCCAGACGCGGGGCGAGTGCTTCAGCTCGCTGTTGCAATGCGCGGCGAGCCGTCGAATCCGAACCTCGAATCTCGTTCTGGTCACGGCGCTGATCCAGCAGATCGAGGATCAGGCCGCCGCCGCCGATACGTCCGTCGATCTCCAGGGCGAAGCGGCCGGTGGCCGGGTTCTCGGTGGAGCGGTCCACGGCAAGCGGCTTCGCCAGTTCGATGTCGATTTCCCCGATGTGATTCTGCGGAATGGCGTGGCTGACGCCGGACTGCAGGGCGCCCGGATCGAGGGTATTGACGATCGCGGACACCTGCCCACGCGCTTCGCTGGTTCCCAGACGCAGCGTGACTGTCGTATTCGGCACGAGCGGCTTGGGGTGCAGCCAGAAGATGCGCGCGCGGATGCGGCGGGAGGCGGGGACGGGGGCCGAGGTGCGGGCGATGATCTCGCCCCGCTGCACGAACAATTCGCGATCGAGCGTGATCCCCACGGAGCGCCCGGCGTTTGCTACGGTGACTGTCTTGCCTTCGTGAGGGACCGGCCAATTCTCGATGGAGCGGATGCGGGCGACCTTGTTGCCGGGCATGACGGTGATCTCGTCACCCACGCCGATCTCGCCGCTTTCGATCCGACCGGCGATGATCCGCCGGTCGTCGAACTTGTAAACCGCCTGCACCGGCAGCCGGAGCGGCAGGTTCGGCAGCGCCGCCGCCGGCGAGAACTGATCGAGCGCCTGCACCACCGGAGGGCCGTCGTACCACGCCAGCGACGCACTCTTAAGGGCCACGCCGTCGCCTTCGCGAGCAGAGACCGGAATGATCGCCGCCGGTTTGATCCCGAGACCGGACAGATAGCCATCGATTTCTGCGGCGATCTCATTGAACCGCGCGGCGCTGTAGCCGGTGCGATCCATCTTGTTGACCACGACGGCGACCTGGCGGACCCCGAGAAGATGCAGCAGGTAGCCGTGGCGGCGGGTCTGTTCGCGTACGCCCTCCGTCGCGTCGATCATCAAGACTGCGGCGTCGGCCTGCGCCGCGCCGGTGATCATGTTGCGCAGGAATTCGACGTGACCCGGCGCGTCGATCAAAACGAAATCGCGTGACGCCGTGCGAAACCGGATCTGGCTGGTGTCGATAGTGATGCCCTGGTCGCGCTCGGTCTGCAGCGCATCGAGCAGGAATGACCATTCGAACGGCATGCCGCGGCGTGCGCTGACCGCCTTGAGATGATCGAGCTTGCCGTCGGGAAGGCTGCCGGTCTCGTACAGCAGCCGGCCGATCAGGGTCGATTTTCCGTGATCGACATGCCCGACAATGACGATGCGGACGAGTGGACGCTGGTCCGCGACGGGGAACAGTTCGGGGTTTACCAGGACGTTCATGGTGGTTCCAGGAGTTACAGGTAGCCGGCTGTGCGCAGGCGCTCGAACGCGTCTTCGGATTCGTGATCCATGGCGCGCCCGGATCGCTCCGGTACCTTCGTGTCGTGCAATTCCTCGATGATCTCGTCGATGGAGCGCGCATCGGACACGACGGGAAAGGTGATGTCGGCATCACCGAGGGAGCGATAGCGCTTTCCGTTGCGGCTCAGATAGAGCGGGATAATCGGAATGCTCTCGCGTCGCGTATACGCCCAGATGTCGATCTCGGTCCAATGCAGGATCGGATGAATGCGCAAATGCGCGCCGCGCGGTGGCGACGCGTTAAAGTGATTCCAGAATTCGGGTGGCTGGTCGCGGACATCCCACAGACCTTCCGCGCCGCGCGGTGAAAATACGCGCTCCTTGGCACGGGTCGGTTCCTCGTCGCGGCGGATGCCGGTGATCAGGCCATCGAAGCCGTGCTTGACGAGTGCGCTCTTCAATCCTTCCGTTTTGCGCGCGGCAGAGCGGGCCGCGGGCGGTAACGTCGGATCGACGGAATCGATCGGTGGGCAATCCTCGACGATGAGATCGAGCGACCATTCCTTCGCGTATCGGGTGCGAAATTCGTACATCTCCGCGAATTTCTTGCCTGTATCGACGTGCATGACCGGAAAGGGTACGCGGCCAAAGAACGCTTTTCGCGCCAGCCAGATCATCACGTTCGAATCCTTGCCCAGCGACCACAGCAGGGCGATGTTTTTCATCCGCGCAAATGCCTCGCGCAAGATGAAGATGCTTTGCGCTTCGAGCTCGTCGAGCCGATCCATCGAAACTACTCCGCGTCCATATTCGCGCGCTGAACGGCGGCAGAACAAACAATCTCTGACGCAGCGTCGCGTGTTGCTGAACATTCCAAGGTCACGAACAACAAAGGCACAACATTTTTTGGCTTTTGTCGTAGATCTTTGTTGTAAGCCGCGGCGTGAGCGCGTCAACAAACAGAGTGGTGTCGTTTGAAAATAGAAAAGTTCTTTCCGTTCAGACGATTTGGAAAAAATGGATGCAATGCCGAAGCAACGACGACGAGAAATAAAATTCGGGAGGAAAACATGAAAATGATCGGAGCGATGCACGTCGTGTACCGACTCTGACGATCATCAATGGCGACCGATCTTCCGGTGGAAGTGGAGATGAGGATGAAACGTACTCTTTACGGTTTGATTTTAGCTGCCGCTCTGGGCGCAAATGCGCATGCTGCGGATATCACGTTGCTCAATGTATCTTACGATCCGACCCGCGAGCTGCATGCGGCGTTGAGCAAGGCGTTTTCCAGCCAATACAAGACGCCTGAGGGGAAAACCGTCGAGATCAAGTCGTCGCATGGCGGTTCCGGCAAGCAGGCCAGATCCGTGATCGACGGGCTTGCTGCCGATATCGTCACGCTGGCACTGGCTTACGACATCGACGCCATCGCCGATCGCGGGCTGCTGGCGAGCGATTGGCAGAAGAAGCTTCCGGAAAATTCGGCGCCATATACCTCGACGATCGTTTTCCTGGTGCGCAAGGGAAATCCAAAAGGCATCAAGGACTGGGGCGATCTGGCCAGGGTTGGTGTGAAGATCATTACGCCGAATCCAAAGACATCCGGCGGGGCTCGCTGGAACTATCTGGCGGCATGGGGCTACGCCCTGAAACAGCCGGGTGGAACGCCGGACAAGGCCAAGGCGTTTGTCAAAGCGATCTATGCCAATGTGCCGGTGCTGGACACCGGCGCCCGAGGTTCGACAGTGACATTCGTCGAGCGCAATGTGGGCGACGTGCTGGTCACCTGGGAAAACGAGGCATTCCTGTCCATCAAGGAGTTCGGGCAGGACAAGTTCGACATCGTCGTTCCTTCGGTCTCGATCCTCGCGGAGCCGCCAGTCGCCGTCGTCGACAAGGTTGTCGACCGGAAAGGCACGCGTGCGGCGGCGATGGCCTATCTGAACTTCATCTACAGCAAGCAGGGCCAGGAGATTTCGGCCGAGAATTTCTACCGGCCGCGTGACCCGGAGATCGTCAAGAAATATGAGACGCAATTTCCCAAGGTGAACCTGTTCACCATCGACGAGGTATTCGGCGGCTGGCGCAATGCCCAGAAGACGCACTTCGCCGATGGCGGTGTGTTCGACACCATTTACCAGAACTGAGGTACAACCGTGGCGAGCGGAATTCTGTTGCTGCGGCGGCAGCCGAGCGTCATTCCGGGATTTGGGATCACGCTGGGCGTATCCCTGACATGGCTGTCGCTGATCATTCTCATTCCGCTCGCCGCGCTGTTCCTGAAGACGACGGAGCTGTCGTTCGAGCGATTCGTGACGATCGTCACCAGCCCGCGCACGCTGCACGCGCTGGAGTTGTCCTTCGGCCTGGCGCTGGCCGCGGCGGCGACGAATTTGGTGTTTGGCCTGATCGCGGTCTGGGTTCTGGTTCGCTACGAATTTCCCGCCCGGCGGATGTTCGACGCGGTGATCGATATCCCGTTTGCGTTGCCGACGGCCGTCGCGGGCATCGCGCTGACCAATCTCTATGCGGAGAACGGCTGGATCGGTAGCCTGCTGGCGCCGCTGGGGATCAAGGTCGCCTTCACCCAGCTCGGTATCTTCGTCGCGTTGGTGTTCATCGGTTTGCCGTTCGTGGTCCGGACGGTTCAGCCGGTACTGCAGGATCTCGAGGCCGAGCTTGAAGAGGTGGCGGCGACCCTTGGCGCCAGCCGCTGGACGACGATCCGCCGGGTTATTTTCCCGACTCTGGTGCCCGCGCTGCTCACGGGCTTCGCGCTCGCCTTCGCCCGCGCGGTCGGAGAATACGGTTCCGTCATTTTCATCGCCGGCAATCTTCCGAATGTGTCGGAAATCGCGCCGCTGCTGATCATCATCCGCCTCGAGGAGTTCCGTTATGCGGATGCGACCGCGATCGCGGCGGTGATGCTGGTCGCGTCGTTCATCCTGTTGCTGATCATCAATCTGTTGCAGCGCTGGTCCGAGCGGCGCGCTGGAAAACGATAATGTCGTTTAATCCCGTGATTCAATCGCAGGAAACCGCGGACTTTCTCGCGACCGGTCTTGCGCCAGCGCTTGTCGTGCATCGCTCCCGTCGCGACGGGCGGGCCGATCCGCTTTGGCTGCAATGGACACTGACCGGCGTAGCACTCTCATTCCTGACGGTCTTCATTGTCGTTCCGCTCGTTAATGTGTTCGCGCAGGCGCTGGCCAAAGGCGTTCCGGCCTATGTCGCGGCCATCAGCCACCCGGATGCGCTGGCGGCGATCTGGTTGACGGTCGTGGCCGCCGTGGTGGCCGTGATTCTGAACGTGGTCTTTGGAACGATCACGGCCTGGGCGATCACTAAATACGAGTTTCGCGGCAAAAGCCTCCTGATCAGCCTGGTGGATCTGCCGTTCTCGGTATCGCCGGTGATCTCCGGTCTTGTCTTCATTCTGTTGTTCGGCGCGCAGGGTTATTTCGGGCCATGGCTGCAGGACAACGATATCAAGATCGTCTTTGCCGTGCCCGGCATCATTCTGGCGACGGTGTTCGTCACGTTCCCGTTCGTTGCCCGCGAACTCATTCCGCTGATGCGGGAGCAGGGTATTCAGGACGAAGAGGCGGCGATCTCGCTCGGCGCCTCCGGGTTGCGGACCTTCTTCCGCGTGACGTTGCCGAACGTCAAATGGGCGCTGCTGTACGGCGTGCTGCTGACCAATGCGCGGGCGATGGGCGAATTCGGCGCGGTCTCGGTGGTGTCCGGCCATATCCGAGGCGAGACCAACACGATGCCGCTTCATATCGAGATTCTCTACAACGAGTATCAGTTCATGGCGGCGTTCGCGGTCGCGTCGCTGCTGGCGTTTCTGGCGCTGGTCACGCTGGTCGCTAAGGTTGTGCTGGAAAAGCGGATCGCGAGGACAACACGGTAGGGACAGGGCGATGAAGATCGGTATTCAGGATGTCACCAAACGCTTTGACGCATTTGTCGCGCTCGACCGGGTCAATCTCGACATTCATTCCGGGGAGCTGGTCGCGCTGCTCGGCCCTTCGGGGTCGGGCAAGACGACGCTGCTGCGGATCATGGCCGGACTCGACTGGCCGGACAGCGGCTCGGTCTGGTTCGGCGGCGAGAATGCTTTGGCGCTCGGCGCGGCGGAGCGGCATGTCGGTTTCGTATTCCAGCACTATGCGCTGTTCCGGCATATGACGGTGTTCGAGAACGTCGCCTTTGGCTTGCGGGCGCGCCCGCGCCACCAGCGCCCCGGCGAACCGGCGATCCGCAAGCGTGTCGGCGATCTTCTCGATCTCGTGCAGTTGAGCTGGACGGCGCAGCGCTATCCGGATCAGTTGTCGGGCGGGCAGCGGCAGCGCATTGCGCTCGCGCGTGCCTTGGCGGTCGAGCCGCGCGTGCTGTTGCTCGACGAGCCCTTCGGCGCGCTCGATGCCAAGGTTCGCAAGGAGTTGCGGCGGTGGCTGCGGACCCTGCACGAGGACATTCAGATCACCTCGGTGTTCGTGACGCACGATCAGGAAGAAGCGCTTGAGGTCGCCGACCGCGTGGTTGTGCTCGACAAGGGGCATATCATCCAGGCGGGGACACCGCAGCAGGTCCATGACCGGCCAACCAGCAGCTTTGTGCATGAGTTCATCGGCGATTCAGTGGCCTTGCCGGTCACCGTCAGCGGCGGTGAGGTCCGGTTCGACGGCTCGCCGATCGCCGTCGATGCGCAAGGCTTGCCGGACGGCGGCGCGACGCTGTGCGCACGCCCTTACGATATCGCGGTTCACGCCGGGGCGATTGCCGGTGGGCTCACGGGTGAGGTGCGGCGGCTCTATGGGCTTGGCGCGCTGCGTCGTGCCGAGGTCGCATTGCGCACCGCATCGGGCGAGCACCTGGTCGAAATCAGCGCGCCGCGGGCCTTGCCCGTGGGCGTCGGTCAGATTGTCAGTCTCGCGCCGCAATCCTATCGGCTTTTCCCGCTGACGGCAGCGTGATCAAACTCCTCGCCGCTACCCGGCGGGATGATCAGCCAACCGCAGTCAGCGGATGAAGATGTTCGATAATCCGCTTCTGGACGGCGGCAAGATGCAATCGCATGGCGCGCTCGGCATCATCGGCATCGCGTGCGGCGATGGCTGAGGCGATCGCGCGATGCTCGGAGTCTCGTTGCTGAATCCGCTTCGGACAGGACGGCTGGTTTTTGCCCAACCGCATCCGTGCATCGCTCGCGACTTGCCGCAGCATCGCGTAAAACGCTTCCGCAAGATGATTACCGGATGCTGTGGCGATGGCCTTGTGAAACCGCAGGTCGGCGATACCGGAATCGGTGCCGGCAAGCGTCGTGGCGGCGCGCTCGATGCGGGCGATGTCCAGAGGCGATGCGCGAAGTGCGGCAAGGCGCGCGAGAAACGGCTCGATCGCGATCCGCATCTCGATCACTTCGAGCGGGTTGGTATCCTTGACCAGGTTCTCGCCGTTGCGAGCGGCAAATCCCTTGCGTTTGGTTTTTGCCGGCGCGATCTCGCCGCTATCGCGCAAAACTTGCAGTGCGCGGCGCAACTGATGGCGTTTGACGTTGAGCTTGTCCGCGAGCGTTCGCTCCGACGACAGCCCGTTCGCTGAAGCCAGCCCGCGCACAGCCTCGACCAGCGAGTTCAGATCGGTCTGCAAATTCCCGTCAACCAGCTTGTCCATGGTTCTTATCCGGCTTGAACATAAGGCCCAGCACGATCGCCATACGGGGGTTAGGAAGCGGCTGTGATGGCGCTTTTTCGACTGAATCGGCTCAATAAACAATAGAATACCATACAGCCGGCGATCCAACCAATTAATATTGGTTGAAATGGTTGATTGAGTTGGTTGTCGTTTTGGGCCATGCTGATCGGGTTATGTCCGACCCCACTTATGACTATGTGATCGTCGGCGCCGGATCGGCCGGCTGTGTTCTGGCGAACCGCTTGTCCCGGCATGGTTCGGTTCTCTTGCTGGAAGCCGGCGGCTGGGACCGCGATCCGTTCCTGCGTATCCCCTTGGCCTGGGGCAAGGTCTTCCAGTCGCGGCTGCACGACTGGATGTACGACAGCGAACCGGAGTCCATGCTCAACGGCCGGCGTGTCGAGTTCGCGCGGGGCAAGGTGATCGGCGGGTCGTCGTCCACCAATGCGATGGCCTATGTACGCGGTCATCGTGGAGATTACGAGCGATGGGCTAAACGTGGCCTCGATCGCTGGTCGTATGAAGCCGTTCTGCCACATTTCCAGCGGCAGGAATGCTGGGAAGGTGGCGCCGATGCCTATCGCGGCGCCCATGGGCCGCTTACCACCCGGAATTCGCGCTATCGCGACTTCGATCCGCTGGTCGATGCGTGGCTCGCCGCGGGCGCGGCCGCCGGCCATCCGCAGACCGCGGACTACAACGGCGTCCAGCAGGAAGGTTTCGGCATTTTGCAGATGACGATCCGCGACGGCGCGCGATGCAGTGCGGCGACGGCGTTTCTGCATCCGGCCTTGGTGCGATCGTCGCTGCGGGTCGAAACCCGTGCGCATGCCGTTGGTCTCGTCGTCGAGCGGCAGCGCGCGGTCGGCATTCGCTATCGCTGTGACGGGCAATTGCGCACGGCGCGGGCAGCAAGGGAGATCATTCTCGCTGCCGGCGTCGTCAATTCGCCGCATCTGCTGATGCTGTCCGGGATTGGCGATCCGGACATGCTGAAGCAGCACGGGATCGCGGTGACGGCGCCGCTGCGCGGCGTTGGCCGTAATCTGCAGGACCATGTGTCGATCGGCGTCGAATATTCCCGCCGTGAGCCCGGTCCTTTCGTCACCAATATGCGACTTGATCGGCTCTCGGGGAATATGGCCGCTGCCTGGTGTGCGGGGCGCGGTTTCGCCAGCGATCTGCCGAGCGGATGGACCGCGTTTCTGAAATCGTCGTCGGCTGCCGCGCTGCCCGATATTCAACTGTTGTTTCGCGCTGGCCCGCTCGGCGCTTATCCATATCTACCGCCGTTCCGTAACGCGTTCCCCGACGGATTCGCTTGCCGTGCGGTGTTGTTGCGTCCGGAAAGTCGCGGCACGATCACGCTGGCGTCGGCCGATCCATTCGCGCCGCCACGCATCGCGCAGAACTTCCTGACACGCGAGCGCGACGCGGCCGTCCTGCGTGACGGGTTGGCGTTGGTGCGCGATCTCGGCCGCCAGAAATCCCTTGCGCAATTCGTCGGCGCGGAGCTTGCGCCGCTGCCACAGGCGACAAGCCGAGTCGAACTCGATGCGCATATCCGTGCGACGGCCGCGACCGCGCATCATCCGCTCGGCACCTGCCGGATGGGCACGGATAATGACGAGGACGCCGTGGTTGGGCAGGATCTGCGTGTGCGTGGCGTCGATGGATTGCGGGTGGTCGATGCCTCGGTGATGCCGGACATGGTCGGTGGCAACATCAACGCAGTGGTGATGATGATAGCCGATAAAGCAGCCGATCTGATCTGCGGCATGCCGCAAGCAGCAGCAGAACCTGCCGTGCGGGAGATAGCCGATGTCTGACCGCGCGTCATGGGTTGCCTCGACCTGTCCGCACGATTGCCCGAGCGTCTGTGCGCTGGAAGTGGAGCGGCGCGACGGTCGGACGGTCGGCCGCTTGCGGGGTGCCGCCGACCATCCCTATACGGCCGGCGTCATCTGCGCGAAGGTCGCGCGCTATGCCGAGCGCGTACATCATCCCGGTCGTCTGCGCACGCCGCTGCAGCGGATCGGTGCGAAGGGCGAGGGGATTTCAGCGTATCGTCCGATCGGTTGGGATGATGCGCTCGATGAGGTGGCGCTGCGCTTTCAGCGTGCGACAGAGCGGTATGGCAGCGAGACGATATGGCCGTATTTCTACGGCGGCACCATGGGGCTGGTGCAGCGCGACGGCATCGAGCGGTTTCGCCATGTGCTGCGCTATTCACGCCAGCACAGCACCATCTGCGTGCAACTCGCCAATGTCGGCTACGTCGCCGGCGCCGGTGTCCTGCGCGGCGTCGATGTCTGCGAGGTGAAGGAATCCGATGTCATCGTGGTGTGGGGCGGCAACCCGGTCCATACCCAGGTCAATCTGATGCATCATATCGCCGCCGCCCAGAAAGCGCGGGGCGCAACTTTCGTCGTGATCGATCCCTATCGGACGCCGACTGCCGAGCGGGCGGATGTCCATCTCATGCTGAAGCCCGGCACGGACGGCGCTTTGGCGACGGCGGTCATGCACGTGCTGTTCGCGGAAGGCTTTGCCGACCGCGACTATCTCGCGCGCTATACCGATGTCCCCGATGAGTTGGAGCGGCATGTCGCCAACCGTACGCCGGAATGGGCGAGCGCGATCACCGGGCTGACGGTCGAAGAGATCGTGTCGTTTGCGCGGCTCTACGGTCGACACAAGAACAGTTTTATCCGGCTCGGCTACGGTTTCTCGCGCAGCCGTAACGGCGCGCAGCAGATGCATGCCGCGAGCTGCTTGCCGGCTGTCACCGGCGCATGGCGTCATCGCGGCGGCGGTGCGATGTACAATCAGGGCGGTATCTATGGTCTCGATGCGACGCTGATCCGCGGTCTTGACGCGATCGATCCGTCGATCAGGCTGCTTGACCAGTCGCGCATCGGTCCGGTGCTGACGGGCGACCGCAGCGATCTCGGCAAAGGCCCTCCGGTCACCGGCCTGTTCGTCCAAAGCACCAATCCGGTGACGGTCGCGCCGGAAGGCCGGCTGGTGCGCGACGGGTTCAATCGTGACGACCTGTTCGTTTGCGTCCATGAGCAGTTCATGACGGAAACGGCAGCAATGGCCGATATCGTGTTGCCGGCCACCACCTTCCTTGAACATGACGATATCTATATCGCCGCCGGCCATACCGCGTTGCAGGTGGCTCGCGCGGCGATCTCGCCGGTGGGTGAGGCGCGTTCCAACCACGATGTCCTGTGTGCGCTGGCGAAACGGCTCGATGCGCGGCATCGCGGCTTCGAGATCGACACCTGGCAAATGATCGATGAGACGCTGCATGCCAGCGGGCTGCCTGGCGCGGCCGAAGTCCATGCCATGCGCTGGCTCGATCGCACGCCTTCTTATGAGGACATGCATTTCCTGAATGGATTTGCGCATCGGGACGGCAAGTTCCATTTCAAGGCGGATTGGTCGGCGCTCGGGCCTGCGCATGCCGCGATGAGCGCCTTGCCCGATCATCTTGATGTGATCGATCAACCGAATGCGGAGCGGCCGTTTCGTCTGGTCGCAGCACCGGCGCGCTCGTTCCTCAACACCAGTTTCACCGAAACGCCGGGATCGCAGAAACGCGAGGGGCGACCGACCATACTGATTCACCCGTCCGATCTTGCGGCGACCGGTGGCAGTGATGGCAATGTGCTGCGGATCGGCAACGACCGCGGCTCGTTGCGGGTGCATGCGCGGGCTTTCGATGGCGTCCAGCGCGGCGTGGTGATCGTCGAAGGTGTGTGGCCGAACCACGCGTTTATCGATGGCGAGGGCATCAATATTCTCACCAGCGCCGCGCCGGGGCTGCCGAACGGCGGGGCCGTCTTCCACGACACCGCGGTGTGGATCAGGCAGGCGACGGTGGTGAACGAACCGGCCGAACGGGCGAACCTATTGCTAGACGCTTAGATAGCGTGTCTGAAGCGTGTTGTCGGCGAGGAGATCTGCATTGGTGCCGCTCCAGACGATCTGGCCCTTCTCGATGATGTAATGGCGGGCGGCGAGCCGCGACAAAGCCTGCAGATCCTTGTCGATCAGGATCAGCGAGAGGCCCGACTGCTTGAGCCGGTCGAGTTGCTGCCAGATTTCCTCTCGGATCAGCGGGGCCAGCCCTTCCGTTGCTTCGTCGAGAACCAGCAGCGCCGGGTTG